>CAIRMK010000110.1 GCA_903879645.1 uncultured Bacteroidota bacterium | reverse complement strand
GATGTCGCCTTTTTTGTAAGGCACTTTAAATCCTGAACCGAAATCAAGGAAGTCTAATTCCTTAAATTGTTTAGCGGCATCAAAAAGGATTTCGGCAGCATACAAGAACACTTCAATATCTAAAATATCTGAACCTGTGTGCATGTGAATTCCGTTAATGTGCATTCCAGTGTTTTCCACGATGCGTAAAACGTGCGGAATTTGGTAGATAGAAATCCCAAATTTACTATCAATATGACCCACAGAAATATTCTGATTACCACCAGCCATTACATGCGGATTGATACGAATACAAACCGGAACTTTTGGGTATTTAGCACCAAAATGCTCTAAAACCGAAAGGTTGTCAATGTTAATTTGAACACCCAATTTGGCAACTTCTTCAATTTCTTCAAAAGAAACACCGTTGGGAGTGAATATAATTTTGTCTGGAGTAAAACCAGCGTGTAATCCTAATTGAACTTCTTGATACGAAACCGTATCTAAACCAGTGCCACACTTCTTCAGCAACTTCAAGATGGAAATGTTTGACAAAGCTTTCATCGCGTAATTAATACGAAGGTTCTCGACCTTTGAAAAAGCAGCTGTCAAACGGTTATACTGTTGCTCGATAGTTGCGGCGTCATAAACGTACAACGGATTGCCAAATTCTTCGGCAAGGGCTAGTAAATCTTTTGGTTGCATTTTTGAAAAAGTTATAAGTTAGTGGTTTAAAATTGATTAAACCTATTTTGCAAAGATACCGTTTGAAATAGGGATTACAAACTCGTTTGACATTTCTATGAAATTGTTAATTTTTTTAGTGTTTTTTTTCAAACATGATAGCGAATGACTCGCTATAGTAATGTAATTCTTTGTATAGTTATAAAACGATAAAAGATTAAAATGGATGGCGGGAATATAGATTGCAACATTGCTTGAAGCATTTGCTTAAAAAACGCTAAATAAAAGTACTAAATTGATATACATTTCTTTTAGGTTTCATTCTATTTAATTACTTTTGTGGCACTTTAAAAGACAAACTCATTACTTATGAATATACACGAATATCAAGGGAAAGAAATTTTAGCAAAATATGGTGTACGCGTACAACGTGGAATTGTTGCTAATAATCCTGTAGAAGCTGTAGCTGCTGCAAAACAATTGACTGCTGAAACTGGCACAAGCTGGTATGTTATTAAAGCTCAAGTTCACGCAGGTGGAAGAGGTAAAGGTGGTGGTGTTAAGTTAGCTAAAAATTTAGAGCAAGTTACCGAAATTTCAGAACAAATTATTGGAATGCAATTGGTAACACCACAAACTCCGCCAGAAGGAAAAACAGTTCACAAAGTTTTGATTGCAGAAGATGTATATTATCCTGGAGAAAGTGAAACATCTGAGTTTTATATGTCAATTTTATTGAATAGAGCTACAGGAAGAAATATGATTATGTATTCTACGGAAGGTGGAATGGATATTGAAGAAGTAGCTGAGCATACTCCACATTTAATTTTCACAGAAGAAATTGATCCACAATTAGGATTACAAGGTTTCCAAGCGAGAAGAGTGGCTTTCAACTTAGGTCTTTCTGGAAATGCTTTTAAAGAAATGGTAAAATTCGTTGATTCATTATACAACGCTTACATTGGTTCTGATTCATCAATGTTTGAAATCAACCCAGTTCTTAAAACATCAGATAATAAAATATTAGCTGTTGATGCTAAAGTAAATATTGATGATAATGCATTATACCGTCAGCCAAAATATGCTGAAATGCGTGACATTAGAGAAGAAAATCCAATTGAAGTAGAAGCTAAAGAAGCAGGATTAAACTATGTTGATCTTGACGGAACTGTAGGTTGTATGGTTAATGGTGCTGGATTAGCAATGGCAACAATGGATTTAATTAAATATGCAGGTTTTGAACCAGCTAACTTCTTAGACGTTGGTGGAACTGCTGATGCAAAACGTGTAGAATTGGCTTTTAGAATTATCTTAAAAGATCCTAACGTAAAAGCAATTTTGATTAACATCTTCGGAGGAATCGTTCGTTGCGACCGTGTTGCTCAAGGGGTTGTTGATGCATACAAAAACATGGGTGACGCAATTAAAGTGCCAATCATCGTAAGATTACAAGGAACAAATGCAGAAATTGCTAAAGAATTAATCGATAATTCAGGGATGCCAATTTTATCTGCAGTACAATTCCAAGAAGCTGCTGACCAAGTTCAAAAAGCGCTTTCTTAATTAGATATTAGAAGAGACGCGATTAATCGCGTCTGTACCAAGATATAGAAAATCCCGAGTTTAGTGCTCGGGATTTTTTTTATTCATTTTTTGCTACACTTTTTCCAATCCATCCTAAATGGGTATGGTCAAAACTATCAAAGTATTTTAGACCATATCCTAAAGCACGGTCAAAGCAACTATGTGCCATAAAAATCAATCCTATAGTAGTAAGTAAATCGTCATGATAGTAAAATCCAATCATAATTACTAAGGCGATTACCCCTTTATGATGTAGAATATTGTAAGCAATAGCTCCTATTTTTTTGTTTATCAAATAGAATAGAAAAGAAATATCAGGAACGAAAAATAGTGCTAAGAAGAAACCCCAAGTACCATTATTGAAGACAAAGTAGAGGATAGAGAAAAGAATAAGTAATCCTAGTTCTTCTAGTTTTATGATGTTTTTCATGTTGTAATTAGATTTAGTTGTAAAAAAAATATCCCAAGGATTAACTTCCTTGGGATATTAGTATTGTTGTATTATTATATGTTACAATTTAGCTAACCATAAAGATGCGTTCATGTGTAAACGTGAGTGCGAGGCTAGTTCGGTCCAACCTGGATATAAAGTGTCAGTTGTTGCCCCAGTTCCATCATCCGCTGGTGAGCTATCTCCAATGACTACCACTCTTCCAGTTCCGTAAGTGGCAGAAGCACACATTATATTAGAGGTACTTTGAGTAGAAGTACTTCTCCAAATCAGCCCTTGAACAGTTGGATTTGCAGTTGTGTTGATGGTCATCGAAGCTCCATTTGAATACTTCAATTGCGTTACAGCTCCTTGAGAACCATTTAAAATGGGGTTAGTAGTAGCACTCAATCGATTAGAGGTAGTTTCAGAAAAATTATTCAAGGTAATACTAATTCCAAATGGGTTGGCTTTTACTGTATTTGTTGTCATTAAGTCATTCCAGATTGCAGGCGAATCCCAACCATCATTGTTTCTATCCGAAACCGTATGGTCAGAAATCATAAATAATCCCCCACCATTTTTAACAAAATTTAAAATAGCTGTTTTTTCAGCTGCTGTAAAACGAATGTTAGGTTCGTCAACCACATATACATCGTAGTTTTTTAAGTCTTGTGCCCCTGTTCCTCCATAAGTTATGGCAGTCCCCGAAGGTAATGTTTCAACGGTATGCCCCAATTTAACTAAAGCAATCCCCCAAGAAGATAAAGCACCACGCCAATAGGTTTCTGGTGTTGAAGCCGTAATCGTCGATTGTAAAGGTGTTGGAATTCGTTGTGGAGAAGTATCAGCGTCAATAACCCAATCCGCATTCCCCGCTGTCTCTGCTTTGGTGGCGTCAAATAAAAATTTCTTGGGTGTTGTAGTTAATGTGGTTGCAGTTACAATTTTACTTGTTGAACCGTTGGAAGGAGTCGAAGAAGAAGATGATTCGTTGCTGCAAGAAAAAGCGATCATAGCCATTCCTAAAATCAGTATTTTGTTTATGTTTTTCATTTTGGGTTGGTTAAATTTTTATAAACGTACAAAATATGTTTTTACAAATTATGGATGTTAATAAAATTAATGAATTTTTAATTTTCGAAATAAAAAAATCCTAGCGAACTAGGATTTTGGTTTCTTACCGTTTTTAAATTGTACTTTTTCAACAATTTCAATTTTCTTAGCGGGTTTTTTCTTAAAATCGGTTTTGGGTTTGAAGTCTTTTTTTGGAACGCCTTCTGATTTTGTAAATTCCTTTGGTCTTGCTTCTTGTTTGTGAACGGCAATCACATCCATTGGGTTTTTTGGGTTTTCTTTTGTACCGCGTAAGTGGATAACCAATCCATTTAAGAAATTACGCAATACTTGGTCGCCACATTCTACATATTTAGGATGATCGGCTGTACGAAAGAAGTTTCCTATTTCGCCTTTAGACATTCTGAAGTCCACCAACATTAGAATTTGTTCTATTTGATCATCACGTAGCATTAAGGCTACTCGTAGTTTTTTGAAAATATCATTGTTGGTCATCGTTAGGTATTTATAGTTTTGGTTTATTGTACACAGTTGACGAGTTAACAACAAACTATAAACAATAAACTACTAACAGTTAGAAAAGCCAAAGATAAGCTTTTTTGAAACCTTCGCGCCATAATTTTTCATTGTGTTGTCCTCCTTTTACAATGATTTTTTTGTTTAGCATTTTGCATTCACAACGTTTGGTATTGACTTGATATTCCATGCTATTTAAATCTCGAACCATATCATCATCCCCTTCATTGTCTCCACATAAAAAATAAACTTTGGTTTTGAAGGTTTTAGTGTTTTCCATTAAATGGAATATTTCTTTTCTATTAAACCAAAAAGAAGGCGAGAAGCACCCTACTTTACCAAATACTTCCGGATATTTTAAGGCACCATAAAAAGAAACTAATCCCCCGAGGGAGCTTCCCCATAGACAAGTGTTGTTGGCGTTAGGTTTTGTTCTGTAGTTTTTATCGACATAGGGTTTTAAAGTTTTTACAATAAAATCCAGATAATTATCAGCATGGCCACCACCATATTTTTCATTTTTATAAGGAGTCAGTTCTTCCATTCGTTTTTCACCTCCGTGTTCAATTCCAATTACAATTACTTGAGCTGAAAGACTGTCTAAGGTTTCGTCAACATTCCACTCGCCAACATAGGAAGTCTTGGCATCAAACAAGTTTTGCCCATCGTGCATGTAGATTACTGGAAATTTTTTTGTTGAAGTAGCATAATTCTTTGGAAGGTAAATCCAAATTTTCTTGTTAGCTTTTAATTGCGGTGCTTCAATTGTAAAAGTAGCCACTTGTTTAGTAGCCGTACTGAGTTTTGAATCTACACCATTTTGGTTTGAATTTTGAGCCATGCCATTCAAAACAAAAAGAGAACAAAAGAGAGATAGAATAAATTTCAAGCGAATAATTTTTAGAATGTAACAAAAATGAATATTTTAGCTAAAAATAATAAAAAGATGCCAACCAAAATAGAAAAAATAAATTTATTAGCAGATATGATTGCTTTTGCTGTGGTAGACGGGAAATTGCACGACAGGGAATATCTTTTTCTTTCCATGATTGCTAAAGAACTTCAAATAGAAAAAGAAGAGTTCAAGCAATTATTTCATCAGGAACTAAAAATAGAAGTGATAAAAAGTGAATTTGAACGCATTCAACAATTTTATCGATTGGCTTTATTAATGCATTGCGATGGAGTCCTTCATGAACGTGAACAAATTAAAATACATGAGATAGGAATCAACATGGGTTTGAATCCCTTTGCAATGAAAAGAGTGTTGAAAGCTATGGAACAATCGCCAACTAGAATGATCTCTCCAGATTATTTATTAGAAGTTTTTCAGGAGCAATACAACTGAAAATTAGTCAGTTAACAAATTGTTAAAAGTGGTCATTTTTTCATTTGTTTGAATTCTAGAAGAATTGTAAAATGTCAAAATGACTTAAAATTTCCATTGGTATGCAATTTGTTTTTTAGTAGTTGTAATTAAAATAAATGTTTAATTAAATAAATACAACTATGAACTTAATTAAAAAAAACACAGTACCTTTTCCATCGATCATTGATGAATTATTTAAACCAGATTGGTTGGGTGGAATGCAAAATTTCAACACCAATGTTCCAGCAGTAAATATTAAAGAAACTGATGTAAGTTTCGGAATCGAATTGGCTGCTCCAGGAAAGAAAAAAGAAGATTTCAATATTGAAATTGACCACAATGTATTAACTATTTCCTCTGAAGAAAAAAATGAAAAAGAAGAAAAAGATAATGAAGGAAAATACACTCGTAGAGAGTTTAGTTATTCTTCTTTCAGACGTTCATTCACCTTGCCTGAGACTGTAAATAGTGATACTATTCATGCTGCTTACGAAACAGGTGTTTTGCATATCGTTCTGCCGAAAAGAGAAGAAGCACTGCCAAAACCAAAACGCTTAATTGCAGTTGGTTAATTATAGACTGAGGTAAATGAAAAACGCAACTTTTTTTAAAGTTGCGTTTTTTTATTTATATCCTATTGTCTCATCTAGAGCAAGACCACTTTTCATGAAGCTACCACTTCCACGAGCAACTTCTCTATTTTTTTCGTCATATAAAACGGCATCTGCAATAAAAAGATTTTTTGACTTGAATTTGACAGTGCCAATAGCTGTTATTGTACCAGTTTTAACAGGACGAAGAATTTGAATATTGAAAGAAGTTGTATAGAAAAAAGAATCAAAAACAATGGAATTCACTGCAAAATAAGCGGCATCATCTAACATCTTAAAATAAACAGACCCGTGCAGTGAATTTCCAGCGTGAAAATATTTGGATGCTACTTCTAATGAAATTTTTGCTTTTTCTTGATTTACTTCAATCTGTACCGTATCGTAAAGTTCTTTGTTTATTGAACCGAATAAGTACATGTGCTGCAGTTTGATATAGTGTTCTTGATTCATCATTACTTAAATTTTTTCTTGCCATGCCTTGATCTCATCCCTCCATTTAGCCGCCTGCATAAAATCTAAATCTTTAGCTGCTTTTTCCATCGCTTTTCTGGCATCGCGAATTTTCTTTTCGATTTCAGGTTTGGATAAGTATAAACTTTCGGGTTCGGCAGCTTTTAGCGCTTGATTTTCGTAGTATTGTGTAGAAACAGAATTATTTCCTAAAGCACTTCCTAAACTTTTATTCAATGCTTTTGGAGACAATCCATGTTGGGTGTTGTAATTGATTTGTTTTTCACGACGATAATTAGTTTCATCAATCGTTTTTTGCATAGAAGCCGTGATTTTATCGCCATACATAATGGCTTTCCCATTGACATTACGAGCCGCACGACCCACTGTTTGAGT
This sequence comes from uncultured Bacteroidota bacterium, assembly GCA_903879645.1. Classification (GTDB taxonomy): domain Bacteria; phylum Bacteroidota; class Bacteroidia; order Flavobacteriales; family Flavobacteriaceae; genus Flavobacterium. The sequence continues at coordinate 7,217 of CAIRMK010000110.1, read as the reverse complement.
AAGCGATCTATGGCTTCTTAAAAATCCTTCTTTGTCTGCATCTAAAATTGCAACTAATGAAACTTCTGGTAAATCCAATCCTTCACGTAATAAATTGACTCCAATTAAAACATCAAATAAACCTTTACGCAAATCTTGCATAATTTCAACACGCTCCAAAGTATCTACATCTGAATGAATATAGCGACAACGTATGGAAACTTTAGTCAAATACTTAGTCAATTCTTCTGCCATTCGTTTGGTTAAAGTAGTAACTAAAACGCGTTCGTCAACTTCACAGCGCAGCTGTATTTCTTCAATTAAGTCGTCAATTTGATTTAAACTTGGACGAACTTCTATAATTGGGTCTAATAATCCTGTGGGACGAATTACTTGTTCCACATACACACCTTCTGATTTTTGCAATTCATAATCTGCAGGTGTGGCAGAAACATAAATCACCTGATTCTGCATACTTTCAAATTCTTCAAACTTCAACGGACGATTATCCATGGCAGCTGGGAGTCTAAAGCCATAGTCTACCAAATTTTCTTTGCGACTTCTATCACCACCATACATGGCATGAACTTGCGAAATGGTTACGTGACTTTCATCAACAACCATCAAAAAATCATCAGGAAAATAATCCAACAAACAGAATGGTCGAGTCCCTGGCAGTCGTCTATCTAAATATCTAGAATAATTTTCAATTCCTGAACAATAGCCCAATTCTCGTATCATTTCTAAATCAAAATTGGTCCGTTCTTCCAAACGTTTTGCTTCAAGATGTTTGCCAATTTCTTTAAAATAATCGACTTGTTTGACTAAATCTTGTTGTATATCCCAGATGGCTGCCTGCAAAACATCAGGGGAAGTCACAAACATATTGGCAGGATATATGGTGAGTTTTTCATATTTTTCTAAAACCTGTGAGCTCCTTGCATCAAAAGCTTCAATCGCTTCAATTTCATCTCCAAAAAAGTGAATTCTAAAAGGTTCGTCACCATAACTTGGAAAAATTTCTACGATATCCCCTTTAATTCTAAAAGTACCTGGTGTAAATTCAGCTTCCGTCCTTGAATATAAACTTTGAACTAAGCTATGTAGTAACTTGGTTCGCGATATAATCTGGTTTTTCTCAATGGCAACCACATTTTTTTGAAATTCAACAGGATTTCCAATGCCATACAAACAGGAAACAGAAGAAATTACAATAATATCACGACGGCCAGAAAGTAGGGCAGACGTACTACTCAATCGCAATTTTTCCAACTCTTCATTTATGGATAAATCTTTCTCTATATACGTTCCTGTGACCGGAATAAAAGCTTCTGGTTGGTAATAATCATAATACGAAACAAAATACTGCACTGAATTATTTGGAAAAAACTGTTTGAATTCAGAATACAATTGAGCCGCCAATGTTTTGTTATGTGCCAAAACCAAAGTCGGTTTTTCAACATCCTGAATTACATTGGCAATAGTAAAGGTTTTTCCAGAACCAGTGACTCCCAATAATGTTTGGTATTTATCACCATTGAGAATGCCTTTTGAAAGTTTTTCAATGGCTTGTGGCTGATCGCCAGTAGGTTTATAATCAGAAACAACTTGGAATTTCATTGATAAAGAAACAAATTTTATGTAGGACAAAGTTATAAAGTTTAGGGTCTATTCAACCGAAAACTTCCAATCTTTCTGTTGTTTTTCGCTTAAGAATGTCCAAGCTATAAAACGGCTTGTTTTTTGCCCTTGAGCCATTTCAATAGTTTTTATTTCTACAGCTCCAACTTTATTTAGCGTTTTGTAAAGACTTCTTAAATAGTCCTTTTTTGACACTAGGGTTGTAAACCAAAAACATTGTAATGGATACTTTACACTTTCATAAATCATTTGAGTAATAAATGATATTTCACCACCTTCATACCATAATTCTGAATTTTGACCACCAAAATTTAGAATTGGTTTGTTTGCTTGTTTGAGATTCAAATTAGTAATTTTTCGTAAGGATGCTTTTGCAGCTTCTTCCATCGATGCATGAAATGGAGGATTACACATTGTAAACGCAAACTTATCTTCTGGCAAAATGATATTTTTAAATATGTATCTTGGTTCTACTTGTAGTTGTAGACTAATAGCATCAACTAGTTTTTGATTGTTAGTAATTATTTTTTTGCAATTTTGAATCGCAGTTTCATCAATATCGGTACCAACAAAGCTCCATTGGTAAACTTCATTTCCAATAATAGGATAAATACAATTGGCACCAATTCCAATATCCAAACCGGCAATGTTTTCACCTTTTGGAATAGTTCCATTATTAGACTCTGCCAGTAAATCAGCGATATAGTGAATGTAATCAGCCCTTCCAGGAATTGGTGGACACAAGTAATCTTTTGGAATATCCCAATTTAAGATATCATAATCAGCAGTTAAAATTGCTTTGTTTAAAGATTTTACTGCATCAGGATTTGCAAAATCAATGGTTTCAATGCCATGATCATTTATAAAAACATATTGTTTTAAATCTGGAAGACTAGCAATTAATTTCTCGAAATTGTATCTAAATCTATGAGGATTTCTTGGGTGTAAAGTATCCTTTTCGGTAGTGGTTTTGTTCTTCATTTTTTCATTTCTCAATATCAAATATAAGAAAATGAAATGGAGATAGCAAAGATTTTAATCAAAACATTCCATGAGTAGTAAATCGCCCTCAGTATGCTCAATTTTCACAATCCCATCTTGCGTAACATGATTGCTACTCCCTGTTCTGTATCCAATGCTTAGTTGTTCATTGCGTAAAGGATAAAATAAATTTTGAGTTGTTATCCCCTCCACATCTCCAATTGGAATTAAAGAAATGGGTGTGTTTTTGGGATACCATTTTTCAAATTTGTTGGGTAATAGAAATATTTTGGAATAGTCGTCGAGAATTACGATTTTCAATGTATTGCGAAAGCGAACAATGTTAGTAATATTGGAAATCGTGTGATCGGCTCTTTTTCCAGTTGCCCAAACGACATTGACAGCCTTATGCCCTTTTTCTATTAGGTATTCAAAAGCTTTTTCTAAATCCGTTTTATTTTGATCAGGGGTGTGAACAATTTCAAGAGGAAATTGTTTTTCTTTATAAATTTCAGGATTAAAATCATCGTCAAAATCACCCAGTAAAACATCAACCTTGATATCTAATTCCAAAACACGATCAATAGCATTATCCAAAACAACAACTATTGGCGACCATTCCAACAATTGTCCTAATAACTCAAAACTGCATGAAGCACCATTGGCAATGATTAATGCGGGTTCTTGGTCGTCTCTTACGATATGATGTGATGACATTTTATTTACTAATTTAAAAGTTCGAAGGACCTCATTATTTATTGAACTGTATAATTTCTTGTATCAATTTCTGAAAGATGAAAATACCCAAGAGGATAATTATTTTCGTCTGATTGATTGCTGATATTTCCTCGTAAACTAACAGGAGGGGTAGAAAAAGGACCACTACCACCGCCATTTCCAGCAATACTTAAAAGCTCTTTCATATAGTTGTAATAACGTAAACTGATGCCTTCTAAACTAAAGAATAGTTGATCTCCAGTTTTTAATTTATCATCAGAATAAAAACCAAACATTTGATTTCCTTGAAAAAATTCGTCTTTTAAAACGTTATAGTCAGGTATAGCTTTGGTAGAATTTTTTATTCCAATAAGATAATTATTATCTTCTGAACCATTGTCTTGAAAGAAAAATTTCACTTGAATTTGATTACCGCTAAATCCTTGAACCGTATTTTGCTGCACACTTTCAATCGCAGGAGTAGCCAATAAAGTGTTGGTAGCACTATACGTTTGTCCAGCATATTGAACTGTTAAGCTATATTCTTTATTAATTACAGGAACAAAATTTGTACAAACATATTCCCCTGTATTTGGAGTTTCTATAAAGGTAAATAGATTACTACTACTATCTGTAACATAAACAATTGCCCCTGAAACAGTTGGAATTATATTACTGTAATAATCAGTTGTGGTAGTCAGTTTGATTTTTTGAGTACTGCCATCCGTTCCTTTTTGCCATAAAATAGATGCATCAATAACCAATTTTGGATTGGCGGTATCTAAAGGAATAGTGACTTTCTCCTCGCAACTTACAAATAGAAATAATGCTAGAATATAAACTATATTTTTCATTTTTTAGAATTTAAAGTTATATGAAATAGCTGGAACCATTCCAAAAATAGATAATTTCATAGCTTCATTATTCCCCGTATCTTGGTTTTGACGGAAGGAGATGGAAGCTGCATTTTTACGTGCGTAAACATTGTAAATACTAAATACCCATTCGCCTTTCCATTTTTTCTTTACATTGTGTTTTGGCGTTAAAGTCGCAGAAATATCAAGATGGTGGTATAAGGGTAGACTATTTTCATTTCGAGTACCGTAACTAGGAACAGTAATGCCGAGATAAGTATATTGCCCGTTTGGATAGGTTACAGGCTGACCAGTTTGAAGCACAAAGTTGGCACCAAAATTCCATTTTTTGTTTAATTTATACGAACTTGTAACCGCTAGATTATGGGTTTTATCATAAGCGGATTTGTACCAATTTCCATTGTTAATTCCGGTTTCATTAGCTGTTCTTCCTGGGGTTCTTTGCTCAGAACGTGAAAGGGTATATGAAACCCAACCACTTAATTTGCCTGTGTTTTTTCGAAGCATCAATTCTAATCCATAAGAACGCATCTCACCATTCAAAATAACTTGTTCAATCGCTTCATTGGCAATTAAATTAGCGCCATCTATATAATCCATTCGATTTTTGATTTTCTTGTAAAAACTTTCCACTTCTACGGAATAGTTATCGTCTTTGAAATTAGCAAAATAACCCACGGCAAATTGATCAGCAAGTTGGGGTTTAATATAACTATCACTGGGTGTCCATACATCTAATGGAGTAGGCGAGGCCGTATTTGAAACCAATTGTAAATACTGAACCATACGGTTATAACTAGCTTTGATAGATCTATTCTCATTCAACTCATAAGCAATCGAAAATCGTGGTTCGAAGTTATTATAGCTTGCCATGACCTTGTTTTTACCATAAAATTCCGTTCCAATAGGAGTCGCTTTTTCATAAATTTTTAATTCAGGATCAAAAACAACGGGTTGGTCATTGGCATAAATATTTTTGGTAGAATTACCTAATCTTGAAAACATACTATAGCGGATACCATATTCCATGTTTATTTTTTCGGAAAGTTTTTGTTCTATGTCTAAATATAACGAAGGTTCAAAGGCATACTTTTTTTCTAATTGTTTATAATTAATGCCTGAATTGGGGGTTGAAGGATTAATCGTGCCGGGATTAAAATCATAATAAATAGCATCAGCACCATAATTGAGTTTAATTTTATTAGATAAATAATATTTGAAATCATATTTAAGGTTGTAATTCTTAATGCCTGAATCCCAATTAAATCCTACTAAATCAATATTTAAACCATAATAGTAATCACTATAAATCAAGGATAAATTGGAAAATAATTTATCAGAATACAAATGGTTCCAACGAACGTTTAAAGTTGAATTTCCATAGGTATTGGTAAAACTTTGATTGATATCAAAAACATCACGACCAAAATAACCTGAAAGATAAAGGTTATTATTCTTATTTAATTTATAATGTAATTTAGTATTTAAGTCATAAAAATAAGCTGAGTTTTTATTGTTTGATAATTTTAAAAATAGATGGGCATAAGACGCTCTTCCTGCAAAAAGAAAAGAACCTTTGTCTTTTACAATAGGGCCTTCAGCAAGCAATCGACTTGAAATTAATCCGATGCCTCCATTCATATGAAAATCGTTACTATTCCCATCTTTTTGATAAATATCCAGAACAGAAGAGGCTCGTCCTCCATAACGTGCAGGAATACCACCTTTGTATAATTTCAAATCTTTAATGGCATCCGGATTAAAAACAGAAAAGAATCCAAATAAATGAGAGGAATTAAAAATGGTTGCCTCATCCAACAAAATCAAATTTTGATCGGCACCTCCTCCACGCACATTAAACCCAGATTGTCCTTCGCCAGCATTAGTCACTCCAGGAAGAAATAAAATCGATTTGATTACATCCACTTCGCCAAGAACCGCAGGCATTTGTTTGATGGTTGCAATTGACATTTTATTGACACTCATTTCGGGTTTTCGAGTGTTTGTTTTATTCTTTTCGGTAATTACAACTTCGTCTAAAACTTCTCCAGTTTCAATTAAATTATAATTCTTTTTCAAATTTTGAGCCAGAGAAATTTTTTCGGTAATCGTTTCATAACTCACATAGCTTATGCTCAATTCATAAGTTCCTTTCGGGAGCGTTAATGAATAAAATCCATATTCATTGGTTATCGAAAAAATGTTAGTTCCTTTTACTATTACATTAACCCCAATAAGGGTTTCATTGTTTTTTTTATCGGAAATGGTTCCGCTAATAGTATATTTTTCTTGAGAAAAAGTGACATACGAAATAAAAAAAATAAGGATAATAGTTAGTGCTTTTTTGAAAGTCATAGTTTTTGATTTGATTGGACAAATTTAATCTATCTTATCTTATAACGAATGTTAATGAATGGTTAATAATTAAGAATTTATAGCTATTTTTTAGATACTTTTGCGCAATGTTTTTTAGTATGAAAAGGTTACTATTTTTTCTTTTTTTGATTTGTTTTTCTTTTAATGTTCAAGCACAGTTTGAATCTTCTAAAAGAAAGATAAACATTAGTGTCGCTCCTGAAAAAGCAACCAAGAACAAAGCAAACGTTCCAGAATCAACTTCAAAATTTACTACTCCACCTATAAAATTCCAAAGTCAACTTTCTAAAAATAATGATGATAAATTTTTAAGAGGGTTGCCTCAACTACCTAAAGTTGGTGAAACACAAGTTCCAAAACCCGAAGTGTTTATCAATACAGCAGAAGATTATACCGATAAATTAAACAATCAACTTAAAGAAGATGGCATTCGACCCGAATTGTTTAATAGAGATATCAATTATGGGCAATTTGTAGTTTATACTCAAAAAATCAATTTAGATTCTCGGGATTATGGAATAGTGGATGGCGATTTAGTACGCGTTTGGGTAAATGGGGTAATGGTAAATAGACAAATTTATTTAGAATCTAAATTCAAAGAAATAGAATTAGATTTAGAAAAAGGAGTAAATATAATCGAAATTGAAG
>CAIRMK010000109.1 GCA_903879645.1 uncultured Bacteroidota bacterium | reverse complement strand
AGAGATATTGTTCCCAAACCACTGATCGCTGCCGAAAGGGTAAGCCCCATTTCCTCGGCGGTTTTCATCGCTTCCTTTTTAATCTTCGGATCTATATTTAAATTTATAATTGCATTATTCATATATACAGTATATACCTATTATATACATAAGTCAAGTATCTATTCTTCATTCAAATCCTAAAGCAGGGTCTATGCTAACAAGGGAAGTTGATAATAAATCGTTGGTTCTAACGAACTGCATATTTAAATTTCCAGAAGCTAAAAGACTTGTTTCGTTATGAAAATCAAATCTTTTTGACATTCCAAATTGTGCTTTTGGCAAAGTGATTTCGGTACTTTGAGGTAAATCTTGGTTTTGACCTATTACTGCGTTTTTAATTTTGTTGTATTCCTCTTCATTTATACTCCAAACATTATAGGTCGTGGTAATATCACGTAGCATTAATCCATAATGCCAGTCGTTATTTTCATATTGTAAGCCAACATCAAAACCAAATCCCCACGAATTTGCAAAAGTTCCAATAACTCTTCGGATTATTTTTGAATTGATCCCATATTGGAGACCAGAAAACTTCAACTTGTGGGCATAAGAAAAGGTTAATCCATAATCGGCAGTAGAAAATTTACTAACTCTATTATAATCGATATTTCCACTGGCGTCAATAAGTTGTGTGGTATTTAAAATGTCGTCTACCCCAAAACGGATTAAAGATATTCCCCAGGCACTTTCATTGTCTATAGGTTTTGCATAAGCAGCATAATCGTATTGGGCAATATTGGCAAAATAACTGGCGTGCATAAAAGCAACTTGGCCATCTTCTAGGGCTGTTAAACCCGCAGGATTCCAATACACTGCGTTAACATCATTCGTATGTGCTACCGCTGCGTTAGACATTCCTAGTGCCGCGGCATCTACCCCTATGTTCATAAACTCATTAGAATATTTTCTAACGGCCTGACCAAAAGAGAAGGTGGTACTTAGTAAAAAAATGAATACGTTTTTTTTCAATTGTATTGTTTTTGCAAATATCATATAAAAATCTCTATTAAAAAACGTACTTCTCTTTAACTTATTGTAGAAGTCGTTTAAACTTTTTCCAATTGGCTGCAAAATTGTCTTTTTATCCCAAATTGCATCTTTTTTTTAATCTGTAGCGCTGCAATGCCGTAAAAAAAAGCTAAAATCTGAAATAAAAATCCTAATTTTTCGCTTCAATCGAAAAAGTTTAAACAACTTCGTATTAAATTTGTCCATTCTAAAATAAAAATGATGACTATCAAAAAACACATTCCCAATTTGTTTACTCTTCTCAACTTGTTTTGTGGTTGTATTGCTATAGTTTTTACTTCTCAAGGACTATTTGAAATGGCTTTTTACTTTGTGAGTTTAGGGATATTTTTTGATTTTTTTGACGGTTTTTTTGCGCGAAAGTTTGGCGTTTCAGGTCCCTTAGGAGTTCAATTGGATTCTTTGGCAGATATGGTAACAAGTGGTGTTGTTCCTGGATTTGT
>CAIRMK010000108.1 GCA_903879645.1 uncultured Bacteroidota bacterium | reverse complement strand
TTTGTTCTTCATAATAGTTAGTTTAAAATTTTGAGGAACAAAAATATCATAAGTTTTATGATATCTTTTAAGAAAAACGGAAAAGATATTAACAATACCCCTTGATATTCAATTAACAAACTATCGTTTTAGCAAATATCTTATCAATTTTTTGAATTAAAAGCAATTTAAATTTAGAATAGAATTTCAAAAAATACTATTTTTATAAAAAAAATTAATCCTCTATGCAATTAAGTTATTGGGAAATTAAGAATTGGTTTTCAAATGTTGATTATACTATTGTTGGCAGTGGCATCGTTGGGCTTCATTGTGCCTTGAATTTACGTGAACGATTTCCTAAAAGTAAGATTTTAGTTTTAGAAAAAGGAATTTTACCACAAGGTGCTAGCACCAAAAATGCAGGATTTGCTTGTTTTGGAAGTTTGTCTGAAATAATTGACGATTTAAAATCACACACTGAAGAAGAAGTAATCCAACTCATACAAAAACGATGGGAAGGTTTGCAATTATTACGAAAACGCCTTGGAGATAACACTCTTGATTTCAAACCTTATGGCGGATATGAATTGTTTCTAAAAGAAGATGAAACCACTTATACCGAATGTTTACAGAAACTCCCTTTTATAAACGAAATAATTAAGCCTTTATTTAAAACAGATGTTTTTACTAAAGAAGTTGATCGTTTTAACTTTAAAGGAATTCATGACTATTCCATTTTCAATCCGTTTGAAGCACAAATTGACACCGGAAATATGATGCAATCACTGTTAAAAGAAGCCGTTTCAAAAGATATATTAATTTTAAATCAAGCCACCGTGACATCGTTTGCAGACAAAAACAATTCAGTGGAAGTGGTGGTTAATGATTTCTCATTTCTAACCAATAAACTGTTGTTTGCTACTAATGGTTTTGCCGCGCAATTAACCAACAATGCTGTAAAACCAGCCCGAGCACAAGTTCTTATCACGGAACCTATTCCCAATTTAGACATCAGAGGAACTTTTCATTTGGATAAAGGGTACTACTATTTCAGAAATTTTGAAGACAGAATTTTGTTGGGAGGGGGAAGAAATTTAGATTTTGAAGGAGAAACCACTACCGATTTATCGCAAACAGAAATAATTCAGAATAGATTGGAAACACTATTAAAAGAAGTAATTTTGCCCGGCAAAGATTTTACAATTGCCCATCGCTGGAGTGGCATCATGGGAGTGGGTTCACACAAAAAACCTATTGTTTCACAATTGTCTGAAAATGTATATTGTGGTGTTCGATTAGGCGGCATGGGAGTTGCAATCGGAAGTTTAATAGGAAAAGAATTAGCAGAATTAATCTAAATGGCAACAAAAAAGAATTCAAAAACAACAAATCGTAACTTCTTTCAAAAACTAAAACGCTTTATTTGGAAAGCCATGCTGTGGTTTTTTGGAGTTTCTATTTTTTTTGTAATCGTTTTCAAATGGGTTCCAATCCCCTGTACACCATTAATGATTACGAGAAGCATCGAACAAAAATGGGAGGGAAAAGAAATGAAGTGCAGCCACGATTGGCAATCCATTGAGAATATCTCGCCCAATCTTCAAAAAGCAGTGATTGCCAGTGAAGATGGAAATTTTTTAAAACATAATGGTTTTGATTTTACAGCCATGCAAAAGGCTTTCAAAAATAACAACCGAGGAAAAAAACTAAAAGGAGGAAGTACCATCTCGCAACAAACAGCTAAAAACGTATTTCTATGGCAAGGTAGAAGCTATGTTAGAAAAGGACTAGAAGCTTATTTTACTTTCTTGATTGAATTGGTTTGGGGAAAAGAACGCATTATGGAAGTCTATCTAAACAGCATTGAAATGGGAGATGGAGTATATGGAGCTGAAGCAGCAGCACAATATTGGTACAAAACCGACGCTAAAAGTTTAACAAAAACGCAAGCTATTGGAATCGCAGCAATATTACCAAATCCGAGAAAGTTTAAAGCGTCCAATTCTTCTGCCTATATTGAGAAAAGGAAAACAAAAATAGCTAGGATTATGGCTCATATAGGAAAAATAAAATATTAAAAAAAGCTCCGAAATACTTCGGAGCTTTTTCATTTTATAAGAAAAGTGAATTGTATTGCGACCAATGTTTATAAATCAAAATGACATTCAAAGTTGCTACCAATAATGCTCCTGCTATTCCTGAGGCATCCAAAAAAAGATGAAACAAAAGAATATTTAAAGAAATTGGAACTAATGCGATTAAAGCAAAAGCAACCCATTTCTTAGCTAATAGCAGTGCTCCTATCAAGATTTCTAAAGTCCCAACCGTTTTTAAAACATATCCTGTAGCAACAAGGGAAGACATGAAGTCAGCGGCTTTGACTGGAAGTTGTGGTAAAGGTATAAATGGGGTGGGTAAAAGTTTGTTTAATCCAAACAAAACAAGAAGTAATCCAAGGAGTAATCGAACAATTTTGGCAAAATTTGAATTCATAATAGTTTGATTTAATGGTTAGTGATAAGGTAAAAATAGAATTATTTTTTTGAATTATAATTTTTTTTAGAGTTGTTTTTTTAAACAATTCATTATTGTTATATTTATAATTCTAAAATGTAACTTTATTTAACTGTTGTCAACTAATAGAATTAATCTTTAAAAACTAATATTTATGCAGGCACACGAAATAGACTACCAGATTTTTGGTGATGAAATGCAATATGTTGAAATAGAACTTGACCCACAAGAAATTGTCATTGCAGAAGCGGGAAGTTTTATGATGATGGAAAACGGAATTCAAATGGAAACCATTTTCGGGGATGGTTCTGAACAACAAGGAAGTGGATTGTTTGGAAAATTACTATCCGCAGGAAAAAGAGTCCTTACAGGAGAAAGTCTTTTTATGACAGCATTTGTAAATCAAAATAACGTCAAAAGTAAAGTGTCATTTGCGGCTCCCTATCCAGGCAAAATTATCGCCATTGACTTAATGCAATTTGGAGGCAGATTCATCTGTCAAAAAAGTTCATTCTTATGTGCCGCCAAAGGAGTCTCTGTCGGAATAGAGTTTTCTAAAAAACTTGGAAGAGGTTTATTTGGAGGCGAAGGGTTTATTATGGAAAAATTAGAAGGAGATGGAATGGTTTTTGTCCATTCTGGGGGAACATTAGCAAAAAAAGAACTGGCTGATGATGAAATGCTAAAAGTAGATACTGGCTGTATCGTTGGTTTTACTAAAGAAGTAGAGTATGACATCGAATTTATTGGCGGAATTAAAAATTCCCTTTTTGGTGGCGAAGGCTTATTTTATGCAACGCTTCGTGGACCCGGAACAGTTTATGTACAATCATTACCTTTTAGCAGACTTGCCGACAGAATCATTGCTTCAGCACCAAAAGCTGGAGGAAGTTCACGTGAAGAAGGAAGTATATTAGGAGGACTGGGTAATTTACTTGATGGAGACAATAGTTTTTAATAAAAAAAAGACACAAAGCTAGTAATCCTAGTTTTTGTGTCTTTTCACAATATCATATAGTAAAATTAACTCCCAAGATTATATTTCTCCCAATATTCGGAATCCCATCAGGCTTTAATCTTGATAAATGCGAAATATAGGTTTTATTTAAAAGGTTGTTGCCATTCAAATTAACCTCAAAAGCGGTTTTCCCTAAAGTTACTTTACTCCCTAATCCTAGATTAATCAAGGTATAATCATCGGATTTAGTTTCAAATTGCCCTGGATTATTTTGAGGTAAAGTATATTCTATATTTAATACAGCAAAACTATCTTTTAAATACTTAGTCGATTTGACTTCAGTTTTTATAGAATTGTTCCATTTGTTAGCTGGAATTAATGGCAAATAGTCTCCGTTTTGTTTTTTACCAGTTACACTTTCAAAACTGGAGGTAATATGCAACCAATCCAATGGATGAGGATGAAAATGAATCCCTGCCTCTCCTCCATATAAATTAGCATTGGCTTGTGTATAATCATAAGCGTTGAAACCATTGATAACGTTACCATTAGGGGCTATAAAAATATAATTGTTGATGTGGTTGTAAAATCCATTGACAAAAAGTTCAAAATGTGGGTTTCGATATTCAACATTAAAATCGGTTTGGAAATTTTGTTCATTTTGCAAATTAATGTTACCTATTTCATAACGATTACTTCCTTCATGAACACCATTAGAGGTTAATTCAGCCAAGTTAGGAGCTCTAAATCCAGAGGCAACATTCAATCGGAGAATAAGGTTCTTTTTCAAATCAGTTTTGAATCCCAAAGAGGAATTAAAACTTTGAAACTTCTTATCAATAGCTTGAAAATAGCCTTGAGTACCTAGAATTCCGTGTTCTGTTGTAGTCACAGCTCTATGGTCAAAACGAATTCCTGCTTGAACAACATTTTTATCCCATTCATAATTTGCAGTACCAAAAATACCAAAATCATTGGTGGTGGCATCAGGTATTAGATATTCATCGCCAGAATTTATATTGGTTTGATGCATTCCTTGTGTACCTATAATCGATTCAAACTTCCCGAATTTAGGTAAATAATATTTTACGTTGTAATTTAAGGTATTCAGTTTCATGTGCAAATTGGCAATAGTGCTGTTTTCAAACTCACTTCTATCATTTGAGATATATCCTAAATCAGCATCTAGTTTTGATTTTTTGAAGAATATCGTGTTATTGAAACTCAAAATATTGGCAAAAACCGCTTGCTTTGGAAAGGTGGTTATCTTAGTAGACGTTTGATTGGCATAGCCATTTTCAGGGATGCCCAAATCCAATTTATTGAAATTGTATCGCAACGTGGAAGTGAATTTAGAATTAGAATAACCTAATGCCGTTTTAAAATCGGTTTCAGTATAACGGGTGTTGGTAACTCTATCCCCTTCTGGAACTTTATAGTCGGCATGGGTGTTGTAACTGCCACGAGCCAAAAACTTGAAATTATCGGAAGAGGCTTTTACACCCATAGAAGAATTGCTGCCATTAGTATTTGAAAATAGTTTTTGACTGAAATTGGCATCTACCGCATTGGGACTAGCGAATTTTTCAGGATTAAAATACAAAACCCCACCAATGGCATCCGAACCATAAAGTAGCGAAGCGGGTCCTTTAATAACCTCTACACTTTCTATTCCTGAATCATTTAACCCTAATCCATGTTCTTCCCCAAATTGTTGATTTTCCATTCGAACCCCTTGAGAATAAACCAAAACACGGTTGCCACTCAAGCCTCGAATCACCGGTTTTCCAATAGAGGTTCCGGTAGATACTTGAGAAACACCTGGAATCGTTGCCAAGCCTTCAATTAGAGTCGATGTTCCTTTCTGAGAAAGCGATTTCATCGATTGATGTTCCACTTTCATTACGTTTTGAGATTGCAATTTATTGAACGCCGTAGAAATAATAACCTCATCCATTTGATGTAGTGTTTCTTCTAAAACAATATCTAATTTCAGTTCTTTTTGATTGATGGTTATTTCTTTTGATTGGGTGGCAAACCTAATAAATGAAAATACAATTCTGAAACTTCCATTAGGTAAATTAACAAAACTATACGTTCCGTTTTCATCAGAAATAGTTTCTTTATGAAGTTCCGGAATGTTGATGGTAACGCCCGAAACATTCCTGTTTTGTTTGTCTTTAATCGTGCCTACAACTTTGTTTTGTGCAGAAGCAACTATGGAAAACCCTAGCAGTAGGGCTAGTAAAAATGATTTCATTGGAGAAAATTTAGTCTATTTCTTTTAATAACCTTGAAAAAATAAGGCGCGTTTAGAAATAATTTGATGATTGTTTAATTTCTTAAAAGCAATTAAACAACATAGGGTGGCGCGCGCAGAGCAAATAGACTACCGCGAAAAGAGTGTGTGATTTCTTTTGAATAGAAAAAAGAATAAAAGTTAGGAAACGTAACTTTCTTAAAATTAAAAACAAAAAAATTAGATTGTATGGAAGAACTAAACGCAAATTCACAAACAAAACAATGATCATTTTTGTGATGGGCATGCGTTAACTCAGTTTTATTTTTCCCTAATTTGTGATGACATTGTTTTTCGGCAAGTTCCTTTTCAAAATGACTAAAAGAGTGCCCCGATTGAAGCAGTAGTGCAAACAATACGGCCAATCCAAAAAACAAACTTAAGAAAGTATACTTTGTATTCATTTGGGCAAATGTAACCAACTAGAAATGAAAAACCATTTGAATTAACAAACTTTAAGATTTGTAAACTCAAATGGTTATCGATAAAAAAGTAGAATTAAACTAATTTATTTGCGACTAAATATTCGGCAATTTGAACCGTATTCGTTGCAGCTCCTTTTCTCAAATTATCAGCAACAATCCACATATTTAAAGAATTGGGTTGGCTTTCATCACGGCGAATTCTTCCCACAAAAACATCATCTTTACCTTGAGCATACAAAGGCATTGGGTACGTATAGGTGGCATTATTGTCTTGAACGATAACCCCATCGGTATGATGCAATAGCTCTCTGATATCACTTACATTAAAATCAGTACTAAATTCAACGTTCACGGCTTCACTATGTCCGCCAACGATTGGTACCCGAATAGCAGTTGCAGTAACGGCAATACCGTTATCATTTAATATTTTTTGAGTTTCACGAACCAATTTCATCTCTTCTTTGGTGTAACCATTCTCCTCAAAACTATCACACTGAGGAATCGCATTACGGTGAATTGGATATTTATAGGCCATTTCTCCCTGAATTCCAGCATATTCATTTTCTAACTGTTGAACCGCTTTAACTCCAGTGCCAGTTATCGACTGATAGGTAGAAACAATGACGCGTTTGATTTTATATTTTTTATGCAAAGGCGCTAAAACCATAACCATTTGAATCGTAGAACAATTGGGATTAGCAATGATTTTATCCTCTTTGGTCAATTCTGAAGCATTAATTTCTGGAACAATTAATTTTTTAGTGGGATCCATTCTCCAAGCCGAGGAATTGTCTATAACGGTAGTTCCTGCTGTTGCAAATTTTGGGGCCCAATCTAAAGAGGTTTGTCCACCGAGCTGATCAATGCTCCAAGCTGGTGTGTATGCCGTAACAGTGTTCGTAAAACAACTATGG
>CAIRMK010000107.1 GCA_903879645.1 uncultured Bacteroidota bacterium | reverse complement strand
TGCGATTGCTTCGCCAGTTCGCTATTGCTCGTGTCCTCCATTGTTGGGATGGAAAAAGACTGGGTATAAGGGTAGAGTTTTTGCTAGTAAAGCTATTTTGCTGTAGCTGGAGTTATAAGAAACTGGGAGTTTTAACGTTTTATTTAAAGTTTGCTTTGGGTTGCAAATCCCAAATTTCTTGGAAACAAAACCTTGATAGTATAAATTATGAGACAGACACTTTGCCTATTGACCTTACTTTTCACAACCACTTTTTTTGGGCAAACTAAAGACAGACGAGCTGAACTTGACATACAAGGAAGAGTTAATGAAATTTCTGTTTCGCCGGATGAGAAAATTTGGTTGGTAACAGCTATTGGAAATACCTATTACACAGACAATATAGACTCCAATTGGCATTATGGAAAACCTGTTTTTGAATCAGCCGACGAAAATGGATTTGGGAACCCATCTTTTGATAGAATATCCTTTTTCAATAAAGACACCGCAATAATGACTGGTTACATATCGGTAAATAAAGATGGAGGCAAAAAGAACGGCTACTATTTGACCAAGGATGCCGGTATGACATGGGAACTTCTTGACTTTGGAGGCGATTCTTGGATATATAATGTTTTTTTAGACAAACAAGGGAATGCATGGATGGGTGGCTCATCGGGAGAAATTTTCTTTTCAAAAGACTTTGGAACACATTGGGAAAAATTAAATTCACCTTATGATTCCTCGTCAAGAATGCATCGTGTTTTTATGATTAATTCAACTACAGGAATATCTGGGGCATTACACAACGACATATACACTACCAATGACAATTGGAAGTCAAGCAAAAAAATAGAAACTCCAAACGATCAAGAAAAGTATGGTCCAAAATATGAAAATTCGGATGATAAAATTGAAAAGGTTTTAATTTGGAATAATTATATTGTTGCAAATCAGAACGGACATATTTATTACACCGAAAGGGACACTATTGACTGGAAATCCTTTCCAATTAAGATTTATGACTTTGAACTGGACAACGATTCAAAAACTCTTTTTGCAATTAGTGATAGTATGGAAATTTATTCGTTTAGGTCACCAACCAAATTTCAATTGCTGACAGACAAAAAGCTTTCCAGTTATCCTGTTGACTTCAAAGTTGTCAATGGTTCGCTGTTTGTTATATCTAACAAAGACGAAGTATACAAAATAAATAAAAATGGATTGACCCGTTCTATTCCATACACAACAGACAAAAAAATTGAAGAGCCTATAATCATAAAGGAAGGAACTAAATTGGTTTGGGGTACAAGGGGAAATCAACTTTATTTAGCAGATGACAATAAACGAGATTGGTATAGAGAGAATGCCTTTGATTTTTATATACGCGATTTAAAACTAGTAAACGATAGTACTGCGATACTTTGGGACGGTAGTAAAAATAATTATATTTATTCCTTGAGCGATAATACCTCCAAACTATATTTTCCAGAAACACCACTTAAAACATTTTTAGCTTCTCCTATTAAAACAATAACACTAAGTTCTGGTAGTCAAGGTTGTTTTCATTATGTCTCTAATGATGTACTTTATAAAAGAGTAAATGATTCCGTTTTTGAAACAACAACGACTACTGCTAAGAATTTCAAATTAAAAAAGCCTACCATCTTTAAGAATAAGATTAGCGCTTCGACCTTAACAAAAGTATTGACCGAAATTAGCTCTAATCCTTCTGCAATTCCAACTTTTAAAGATTTTCATATTACAGAAAGTGATAAAAAGAACTATTTGACAATGGTGGACAATAAACTTAAAAGCAATGAAACTGATTACTTTAAAAGAAAGAAAAAAGTCAATAAAGATTTTTATTATTCTGTTCCAGCTAAGCTTGACACGTTAAATAATACTATTATCGAAACAATATTAAATAAAGAAGAAGGTTTTACCAGTACAACGAGCAATTGGTTCAAAATTGAGATTACAAACCAAAATAACGAAACGATTAACATTACTAGACATTATTATGAGAACTCTCTTCCTTGGAATCTTCCTTGGGAATTTGAATACAACGGACAACATTTTAACTGTTATAATGTTGACTTTTCACGACTTGTCAAGTCGTATATTCCTGAAAAGTTTATGGGTAAAGAAGTCTTTAATAACAGTTGTTTGATACTGGAAGTAGCGGATTATTTATGGAATAAAAAAGAGTGAAAATTGCTGTAAAATTAATATTTCA
Organism: uncultured Bacteroidota bacterium; assembly: GCA_903879645.1. Classification (GTDB taxonomy): domain Bacteria; phylum Bacteroidota; class Bacteroidia; order Flavobacteriales; family Flavobacteriaceae; genus Flavobacterium. The sequence goes on along the minus strand of CAIRMK010000107.1, from coordinate 5,134 downwards.
GTAGTTCTCGATACTATACTATGCGATTGCTTCGCCAGTTCGCTATTGCTCGTGTCCTCCTTTGTTGGAATGACAAGATTGTGGGAAGGAGTTTGTTGGAGTAGAATAGTATAACCCTCGAAGGGGTTTGAAACCCTTCGAGGGTTTTTTGTTTGGATGTGGAGTTGACGATATATCATCCCTAACGGGGCTTACCGATATATCATCCCTACGGGATTAAGTGGATTGTGGGAAGGAGTTTGTTGGAGTAGAATAGCATAACCCTCAAAGGGGGTTGAACCCTTTGAGGGTTGGCAGAGGAGATGATACTTTAAAAAAAAGCAACGCTAGTAAACTGATTTACTAGCGTTGCTTTTTTGTATTGTTATAAAGCGTGTCTTACCATCCACCGCTGGCACCGCCACCGGAGAAGCCACCGCCACCGAATCCACCACCGAATCCACCGCCGCCTGATGAGCCTCCGCCGAAACCGCCTCCGCCACCATCACCAAATCCTCTGCCAAGACTGCTTAGTATTAGCACATCTAATAGACCACTTCCGCCTCCGCCTCCGCCATTTCTATTTCTGAAAATAATCATGACGACTACGATGATAATGAAAAAGATAAGTCCAAAGGGGATGTGACTTTGGTGTGTTACTTTGCGTGTTCCTTTGTATTTTCCTTTTACCACTTGAATAATGGCATCGGCGCCTTTGTCTAATCCGCTGTAATAGCTTCCGGCTTTGAATTGCGGCACGATTACATTTCGGATTATTTCTCCGCAGACTCCTGCTACCAATCGGTCTTCTAGTCCATATCCTGGTCGGATGCTTAATTTTCGGTCTTTTTTAGCGACTAAAATCATAACACCATTGTCTTCTTTGGCTTGTCCGATTCCCCATTTTTGAGCCCAATTGGTCGACAATACATCAATGTCTTCGTTTTTGAGGTCATCTATAGTTACAACAACAATTTGTGTGCTGGTAGAATCAGAATAACGAACTAGTTTTTCTTCTAATTGGTGTTTTTCGGATTCGTTTAACAAATTGGCATAATCGTACACCGAAGTTTGAAAACTAGGTTTGTCTGGAATTGTAAACTGCGCCAATCCTACTTGTTGATGGAACAAACAGATGAGGAGCAATAGGATAGGAGTGATTTTTTTTAAAGTATTTTTCATTTATCCTCTTGATATTTCGTTTGAAAGTTCGTTCACATCATCATCTTGATGCGGGAAGTAGCTTTTTAATTGCTCTCCTGCTTTTAAGATGCCGTCCACCAATGCTTGTTTGTTATTCCCATTTTTAAAATGATGTAGCATAACGTCTTTGGTGCTGTTCCAAAAATCAGCAGGTACTTTTTCATGAATACCTTGGTCACCATAAATGGCAAATTGTTTGCTAACAATAGCCACATAAATGATTACTCCATTTCGGTCTTTGGTGTTTTCCATTTTTAGATTATGAAAAACTTCCACTGCTCTCTCGAAAGGAGCAATGGAAGTTTCTTTTTCTAAATGCACCCGAATTTCACCCGAAGTATTTTCTTCAGCTAATCGAATGGCTTCGACTACTTCTGCTTCTTCTGCTTTAGATAAAAAGGCTTCTATTTTAGACATTTCTGTAAATTAGAATTTTACTTGAGGAGTTTTATCTGAACCTGCAGCAGCTTCGAAATAAGGTTTTTCTTTTAGACCATACATACCTGCCAAAATATTTCTTGGGAAAGTGTTGATATTGTTATTGTATGGCTTAACAGCTTCGTTAAAACGGGTTCTAGCTGTAAGGATTTGATTTTCTGTACTAGACAATTCATCTTGTAATTTCTTAAAACTTTCATCAGCTTTAAGATTAGGATATTGCTCAACACTAACTAATAATCTTGATAAGGAAGAAGAAACTCCTGCTTGTGCTTGGTTGAATTTAGCTAATTGGTCTGGTGTAATGTTTTTTGGATCAATATTTATTGAAGATTTAGTTGCCGCAGCACGTGCTTCCATAACAGCTGTTAACGTACTTTTTTCATGTTCTGCGTAGCCTTTTACAGTATTTACTAAATTAGGAATAAGATCACTTCTTCGTTGGTATGAAGTTTGAACATTTCCCCAGCTTTCTTTTACGTCTTGCTCTAAGGTTACCGCTTTATTATAAATTCCAGATGCCCAGCTGTAAAGAACAATAATTACAACGCCAGTAATAATCCAAGGTAAAAATTTTTTAAAGTCCATGTTTATTTAATTTAAAGTTTATTTAATGATTTAATTTTTTATTGTTTAACAAAAATCATTCCTAAAGGTGATTTTTAATATTTGTCAATTCGGCTTTGATGCTTTCTAGCTTTGCTATAATATCAAATTTGTCTAAGGTCTTTTTCTTTCCTTCTTTTAAATGTGTTTTGGCACCTTCTAGGGTGAAGCCACGTTCTTTTACTAAATGGTAAATCAGTTGCAAGTTTTTGATATCTTCTTGTGAGAACATGCGGTTTCCTTTCGCATTTTTCTTTGGTTTTAGAATGTCGAACTCACTATCCCAAAAACGGATAAGAGAGGCATTAACTCCAAAGGCTTCGGCCACTTCGCCAATGCTAAAATATAATTTGTCTTTTGATAATTCTATGTGCATAATGTTTAAATTCCAAATTAATAAATTCCAAATTCCAAATTGATTTTCTCTTTAAATTAAATTCAAAAATGGTTAATCAAAAATCGTTAATCTAACGATTGGTTTTCTTGGTTTGCTATTTTTGATATGGCTACATATTCTGCTGCCGAAATATTTCCGTAATAAAAATTAATAGGGTTGACTACTTTTCCGTCTTTGTGTACTTCATAATGACAATGTGGCGCTTCACTTCGTCCGGTACTGCCAACATAACCTATAACGTCTCCTCGTTTTACACGTTGTCCGGCACGCACTTTATATTTGCTTAAATGCCCATACAAAGTCAGGTAGCCATAGCCATGATTGATTTCGATATGATTTCCGTAACCCGATAATGAATTGTCGGCATTCTTTACGACACCATCGCCTGTGGCATAAATTGGAGTTCCCATTTTTGCCGTGAAGTCCATTCCTTCGTGCATTTTTCGTGCTTTGGTGAAGGGGTCGGTTCGGTATCCAAAACCAGAAGCCATACGTTTTAAATCTTCATTTTTAACGGGTTGAATGGCTGGAATGGCCGCTAATAATTTATCTTTTGCTTTCGCCATTTTCAATATTTCATCCAATGATTTGGATTGAATGGCCAATTCTTTTGTAATAACATCCACTCGTTTGGAGGTGCTAATGACCAAATCGGAATTGTTGTATCCTTCTAATTCTTTGTATCTGTTTTTGTCGATAAATCCTGATTTTCTTGTTTCAGTGGGAATAGGAGCGGAATTGAAATAAGTTCGATATAAATTATTATCACGGTCCTCTAAATTGGAAGCTACTTCATCAATATCTTCTAATTTTTTATTCAAAATGGCATAGCTTAACTTCATATTGTCAATTTCACGAGCCTGAATCTTGTCTTTTGGGGTTTCAAAATAGGGAGTATTCATCAAAATGACGAAACAAAGAAATCCAAATAAAGCCGATGCCAGCAAGAACAACAAAGGATAGCCAAACTTTTTCCTCTTTTGTGGACTGATGATTCGATAAGCTAAACTTTCTGGGTCGTAATAATACTTAACTTTCTTCGACATTTCTTAAATTATACTATTTTTGTGGAAGTTTTTTAAAACAACAATAGTTATACGAACAAATTTAATAAATGTTTCAATCTTTCCTATTTTTTAAGAGCGAAACTTTTAGCATCTTTGTAAACCTTGTTCCTGCTTTCCGTTGCAAGTCCCGATTTCATCGGGAGCTTTCCACTTCAATCAGGGCTATTGGGCAAACTATTGGAACAAAAATATCATTTCAAAACATAATTTGTGTCAAATACATCTATAATGAAATCACAAGACATTCGTAAAGCATATCTCAATTTTTTTGAAAGCAAAGGGCACTTAATTGTCCCTTCGGCTCCCATCGTATTAAAAGACGACCCAACCTTGATGTTTAATAACTCGGGGATGGCGCAATTCAAAGAATACTTTTTAGGAAATGGAACTCCAAAAAGCAAACGTATAGCCGATACTCAAAAATGTCTTCGTGTTTCCGGAAAGCATAATGATTTGGAAGATGTAGGTTTTGATACCTATCACCATACTATGTTTGAAATGTTGGGGAACTGGTCGTTTGGTGATTACTTTAAAAAAGAAGCGCTTGACTGGGCATGGGAATTTTTGACTGATGTATTGAAATTGGACAAAGACCGTTTGTATGTTTCTGTTTTTGAAGGAAACCCCGATGAGAATGTGCCTTTTGATCAAGAAGCGTGGGATATTTGGAAGCAATATGTTCCGGAAGATAGAATTATACTTGGGAACAAGAAAGATAACTTTTGGGAAATGGGCGATCAAGGTCCGTGTGGACCCTGTTCGGAAATACACATTGATTTAAGAACGGATGCTGAAAGAGCGGCAGTTTCTGGTCGTAGTTTGGTAAATGCTGACCACCCACAAGTAGTGGAAATTTGGAATAATGTGTTTATGGAGTTCAATCGTAAAGCCGATGGTTCATTAGAAAAACTTCCAGCGCAACACGTAGATACCGGGATGGGATTTGAGCGTTTGTGTATGGCATTACAGGCTAAAACGTCGAACTATGACACAGATGTATTTACGCCACTTATTGAAAAAGTAGCGCAAATTACAGGATTAAAATATACTTCAAACGAAGTTAAAAACATATCAGAAGAACAAAACAAAACCAATATTGCGATTCGTGTTATTGTGGATCACGTTCGTGCGGTTGCTTTTGCTATTGCCGATGGACAATTGCCTAGCAATACTGGTGCGGGTTATGTAATTCGAAGAATTTTGCGTCGTGCTATTCGTTACGGATTTACATTTTTGAATACGAAAGAGCCTTTTATCAATAAATTGGTGGAAGTATTAGCTGCTCAAATGGGCGAATTTTTCCCAGAAATCAAATCACAACAACAATTGGTTACCAATGTAATTCGTGAGGAGGAAGCGTCGTTTTTGAGGACTTTGGAGCAAGGATTGCAATTGTTGGATAAGGTTGTTGCTGAAACAAAAGGGAATGAAGTTTCAGGTGCTA
>CAIRMK010000106.1 GCA_903879645.1 uncultured Bacteroidota bacterium | reverse complement strand
TAGATACAAAACAAGACTCTTCAGTAGTTTTAAATATTGTGACTACCTACGCATGGACTGGTTCGGGATATGTAGTACCAAGTGCTACCGCCAAAGCAGGAGTTCTAGCGATGACAAGAAGTTTAGCAGTAGAATGGGCAAAATATGGCATCCGAATGAATGCTATTGCTCCGGGACCTTTTCCAACTAAAGGAGCTTGGGAACGCTTATTACCTGGTGATTTAGCTTCTAAATTTGATATGACCAAAAAAGTGCCTTTGCGAAGAGTGGGAAACCATCAAGAACTAGCGAATTTAGCCGCCTATTTAGTATCTGATTTCTCTGCCTATATCAATGGAGAAGTAGTTACTATTGATGGAGGGGAATGGTTACAAGGTGCTGGAGAATTTAATATGCTAGAACAAATTCCAACCGAAATGTGGGACATGCTAGAGATGATGATTAAAAATAAAGGAAGTAAGTAAAGAGTGTTCAGTTGGCAGTTGGCAGTGTTCAGTCAACTACTTTGTAATTATATTTTTAAGCCAGATGGGATGTTTACTTTCTGGCTTTTTAATTAAATGTTGTATCTCAATTTCTATATTCTATCCTCTTTATTCTCTTCCCTTTGTTCTAAACTTTACAACATTGTTAACAAATAACACTTTCATAAACCATAAAAAATCGTATTTTTACACCTCAAAATTTGAATAGAATACATGGGCAAAATCATTGCAATAGCCAATCAGAAAGGTGGTGTAGGAAAAACAACTACTTCGGTAAATTTAGCCGCATCACTCGGTGTTTTAGAGAAAAAAGTCTTACTTATTGATGCCGATCCGCAAGCCAATGCGAGTTCGGGATTGGGAATTGATGTAGAAAGTGTAGAAATAGGTTCTTATCAAGTATTAGAACATAGCAATACCCCAGAAGAAGCTATTATAAAATCAACTTCTCCCAACGTAGATGTTATTCCAGCTCATATTGACCTAGTTGCCATAGAAATTGAATTGGTAGATAAGGAAAATCGGGAATACATGCTGAAACAAGCCTTAGAAAAAATAAAAGACCAATACGATTATATTATCATTGATTGCGCACCATCATTGGGTTTACTAACATTAAACGCTTTGACCGCAGCAGACTCAGTGATTATTCCAATTCAATGTGAATATTTTGCGTTGGAAGGGTTAGGAAAATTATTAAACACCATAAAAAGTGTTCAAAAAATACACAATCCAGAATTAGACATTGAAGGATTGCTTTTAACGATGTATGATTCACGTTTACGCCTTTCTAATCAAGTCGTAGAAGAAGTTCAAAAACATTTTAACGAAATGGTTTTCAAAACTATTATTCAACGAAATGTAAAATTAAGCGAAGCACCAAGTTTTGGTGAGAGTATCATTGCGTTTGATGCTACAAGTAAAGGAGCTACCAATTACTTGAGTTTAGCAGAAGAGGTTATCTTAAAAAACAGTAATTAATTTATGACAAAAGCAGTAAAAAAACAGGCTTTAGGACGTGGTTTATCAGCACTTTTAAAAGATCCAGAGAACGATATTAAATCGGTGGATGATAAAAATGCAGATAAAGTTGTTGGTAATATATTAGAAGTTGATATCGAAGCGATTGAAATCAATCCCTTTCAGCCCAGAACTAATTTTAATGAAGAAGCCCTACAAGAATTAGCTTCTTCTATTAAAGAACTTGGGGTAATTCAACCGATTACTGTTAGAAAATTAGATTTTAATAAATACCAATTAATCTCTGGAGAGCGTCGTTTGCGTGCTTCCAAATTAGTTGGCATGACAACTATACCCGCTTATATTCGTATTGCCAATGATAATGAATCTTTGGTGATGGCATTGGTGGAGAATATTCAACGTCATGATTTAGATCCTATTGAAATAGCATTATCGTACCAGCGTTTAATAGAAGAAATTCAATTAACTCAGGAACAAATGAGTGAGCGTGTGGGTAAAAAACGTTCTACAATCACCAACTACTTACGCCTTTTAAAATTAGACCCAATTATTCAAACTGGAATCCGTGATGGATTCATCAGTATGGGACATGGTCGTGCTATGATTAATATAGAAGATCAAGATGTTCAAACCGATATCTATCAAAAAATTGTTAGTCAGAATCTTTCTGTTCGTGATACTGAGGCATTGGTTAAAAAACATCAAGAGGGTTTAAAACCAACTACAAAAGCCAAAAAAGGAAGTTCTTTTACTATTGCTGAGGAACAAAAGAAAGCCTTTACTAATTTCTTTGGCGCCAAAGTAGATGTGAATGTTGCTGGTAACGGAAAAGGAAAAATAGCCATTCCATTTCATTCGGAAGAAGATTTTAATCGTATCGTTAAATTAATCAACGGTTAGTGATTAGGTTTTTACATATAGTAGTATTAGTTTTCCTACTGGGAAGTTTTTCGTCATTTGCACAAACTGAATTGGGCGAAGGATTGAGAGTTAAAGATACTATCAAAAAATCAGAGGAAATAAATGTATTAGCACCCTCAAAAGCCGCTTTTTATTCGGCAGTATTCCCTGGGATGGGTCAAATTTACAACAAGAAATATTGGAAAGTTCCCTTAGTATATGGTGCATTGGGAACTACGATTTATTTCTACATCAACAACAATAAAAAATACAATCAATATAGAGATGCTTACAAACGAAGATTAGAAGGTTTTAATGACGACAATTACTCTTACCTCGATAATACTCGTTTGATTGCTGCTCAAAAGTTTTATCAAAACAATAGGGATTTATCCGCTTTATTAACAGCCCTTTTTTATATTTTAAATATTGTTGATGCTAATGTTGATGCACACTTAATGCAATTCAATGTAAGTGACAAACTTACTGTAATACCTAATTTTTACCAAAATGATTTTACAGCAAAACAAGATTTAGGAATTTGTATCACTTTAAAACTCTAAAGTTTTCTTAAAATTTGTAACAAAGAAATTTAAAACAAACTAACATAGAATGAAAATAGCACTTCTTGGATATGGGAAAATGGGGAAAGTAATTGAAAGAATTGCTTTGGAAAGAGGTCATGAAATTGTATTGCGAAAATCAAGCGCTACTACTTATGATGGTTTGGAAAATGCCGATGTAGCCATTGATTTTAGTGTTCCTTCTTCTGCCGTAGCTAATATTTCAGAATGTTTGCATAATACTATTCCTGTAGTTTCTGGAACAACAGGTTGGCTAGAAGAATATTCAAAAATAATAGCATTATGTGAAGAAAAGAAAGGTGCTTTCATTTACGGTTCTAATTTCAGCTTGGGTGTGAATTTGTTTTTTGAATTGAATGATTATTTGGCAAAAATGATGTCGAAGTTTAATCAATATTCAATTTCAATGGAAGAAATTCACCATACACAAAAACTAGATGCTCCAAGTGGAACAGCTATTTCTTTAGCCAAAGGAATTATAGCAAATTCAAATTATACTGATTGGAGTTTGGATAAAAATTTAAATGAAAATAACATCTATATTGATGCACAAAGAATTGAAAATGTTCCTGGAACACACAGTGTTTTTTACACATCAGAAGTAGATACAATAGAAATAAAACACACAGCGCATAGCAGAGATGGTTTTGCCTTTGGTGCTGTAATAGCCGCCGAGTGGTTGGTTGGGAAAAAAGGAGTCTTTACAATGCGAGATGTATTGGAATTAGAAAAAAGAATATAGAGAATAGAATATAGACTTAAAATGAGTTCAAATAGACGTCATAATTATAAAAATTTGAAAATTTGGCAATTGGGGATTGAAATTGCTAATGATATTTCAGATATTTTAATTGATTTCCCTACTCATGAACGATATGATTTAAGTTCGCAGATAAGTCGTTGCTCGGTTTCAATTCCTAGCAATATTGCAGAAGGTTCATCAAGAACAGATAAATCGTTTAGTCATTTTTTAGATATATCTCTAGGATCTTCATTTGAATTAATAACACAATTAATTGTTGCAAAACACAGAAAACATATAACAGAAATAACATTTCAAAATTTAGAAACAAAAATAGAAGAATTTCAAAGAATGACCATGTCATTTCAAAATGGACTGAAGTAAGTCTATTTTCTATTCTCTATTTTCTTTAATCTTAAAATTATAACATTATGAACATATATCAATGGTTTATCTTTTTTCTTGGAATTCAAGTAATTCATTATTTAGGAACTTGGAAATTATACGAAAAAGCAGGTAGAAAAGGTTGGGAAGCAGGAATTCCTATTTATAACTCGATTGTATTAATGAAAATTATCAATCGTCCAACATGGTGGACAGTTTTATTATTTATACCTATAATCAATTTGATTATGTTTCCGGTGGTATGGGTAGAAACCTTGAGAAGTTTTGGAAGAAAATCCTCTCTAGATACTTTACTAGGAATAGTTACTTGTGGTTTATATCTTTATTATATAAATTATACTCAAGAAGTACAATACCATCCTGAAAGAAGCACTACAGCAGCCACTAGAACTGGTGACACTGTGAGTTCATTATTGTTTGCTATTATTGTAGCTACTTTTGTTCATACTTATTTTATTCAACCCTTTACTATTCCTACAGCTTCGTTGGAAAAATCGTTATTGATTGGTGATTTTCTTTTTGTAAGTAAAATGAATTATGGTGCACGAGTACCAATGACTACTGTAGCGGCTCCGATGGTTCATGACACTTTGCCTGTAGTTCATACAAAGTCATATCTTAAATGGCCTCAATTACCTTATTTTAGATTTCCAGGTTTTGAAAAAATTAAAAAGAATGATATTGTCGTTTTCAATTGGCCTGTTGATACCGTAGAAAAATTCTTTGATACTTCTGGAAGAAAAGCGGACAAACCAGTCGATAAAAAATCGAATTATGTTAAACGTTGTGTTGGAACACCTGGAGATAAATTAGCTATCAAAGATGGAATTGTTTTTATAAATGATAAAGAATTAATTTTCCCTGAAAGAGCAAAACCACAGTATTCTTATAAAGTAGCTATCGATCCTAATGCGCCTATAGATTTTGATTCTTTAATTAAAGAGTTGGATATTACTGACCGTTTTGGAATAAACAATTTAAGAGATACTATCTATTTTAGCGCTTTACCTGCTTCAAGTGTAGCTCGTTTTAAAAGTGTTCATGGAATTAAATCAGTTACAAGAATCATTCATAAAGAAGTTGACAAAACTATATTTCCACATACACAAAATTGGAATGTAGATAATTTCGGCCCTATTTATATTCCAGAAGAAGGAAAATCAGTTGCTATTACTATGGAATCATTACCTTTTTATAGCAGAATAATTACGGAGTATGAGCATAATAAACTTGAGCTAAAAGGCAGTGATATCTATATTAATGGAGCTAAAACAAAATCATATACCTTTAAACAAAACTATTATTGGATGATGGGAGACAACCGTCATAATTCTGAGGATAGTCGTTACTGGGGATATGTTCCTGAGGATCATATTGTGGGTAAACCAATATTTATTTGGATGAGTTGGAATAGTAATGGTGTTGGTATAATGAATAAAATTCGTTGGAATAGGTTATTTACTACTGTTAGTGGCGAAGGACAACCACAATCGTATTTTAAATTTTTCTTGATTTTACTTGGGGCTTATTTTGTGGGAGAATATTTCTGGAAAAAACGCAAAGCAGATCAAAAATAGATTACGTTAGCAATGAATAGTATTTTAATTCATCCTACTTATTTTCCATCGATAAGTCAATTTGTTGCAGTTTCAAAAACTGACGAAGTGATTTTGGAAATGGAGGATAATTTTCAGAAACAAACGAATAGAAATCGGATGTATATCTATAGTCCGAATGGGATTCAATTGTTGAATGTTCCTATAAAACATTCAAAGGAAGAGCATCAAAGGATAAAGGATGTTAGACTTGAAACGGCTTTTGATTGGCAAAAGCAACATTTTAAATCATTGGAAGCGGCTTATAGAACTTCACCTTATTTTGAATATTTTGAGGATGATTTACTACCTATTTTCACTAAGAAGCAAGATTTTTTGATGGATTTGAATTTGCAAACTATGGAATTGGTTTCTAAATGTTTGGGAATGCCATTTACTTATAAGGAAACTACTGAATATTTTCATGAAGTTACTGATGTTGTTGATTATCGCAACTTGGTTAATGGTAAAAAAGATACCACTGTAATTGAACCCTATACGCAAGTTTTTGGTGATAAACATGGCTTTATCAACAACTTGAGCATTTTGGATTTGTTGTTTAATGAAGGGCGTCATGCTATGACGTATTTGAAAAGTCAAACGTTATAACAATACTGCATTTTTTTCTAAAAATAAAACAAAACTAATTTCTGTTAGCTTTTTTTTCTTCTTAAAACAATTATAATTGATTGTATATATTCTTTACAAACTAAAAAAGGCTTCTACAATTAGAAGCCTTTTATAATTAAATTTTAAACAGATTTATACTATACATAATCTTATCTAATTAGTGATTATCAATTTACTTGTACTAACCAATTTAGCATCATCTGTTACTTCTAATAAATACATTCCATTAGCTAAGTTATCGCGATTGATGACTACATTTTGATCTGAAATGTTATTTATTTGTTTTACTATTTGACCAAATACATTGTAAATGGTTATTGTAGCATTGGTAAATTGAGCCTCTATTTGTAAATTGGTAGTGGTGCTGAATGGATTAGGGAATAGTTTTGTAGTATGACTAACTGCGTCTACAGTTTTTATGCCAAGGGCTGTGTTTACAAAAGTTTTAAATACTAAATCCCATCCTGGATAAGAAGTTCCGCTAGGATCGACAAGTCCGAATTGTCCGCCTGAATAATTGCCGGGAATTTCGGCAGAGACCCCATAAGGGTCAGGAATGCCTGCTCCTGGAGTAAATTGGAATGTATATACTTGTCCGGCCGTTACTGGCACAGAGGTAGTGAAATTGGCTAGACAATTTCCGCTTGCGCAGGTAACTGTTACAGGAATGGTTTGAAGAACAGTTCCTAGATTATTTGCTCCTGCAAATATTTGAAGTGTTCCTGCCCCATTAATTGCATTGAAAACTCCTAAATCTACTTCAACCAAAGTACCTGTAATGCCACAAGTAAAGGATTGAAAAATGCGGTATCCAGAAAGTGTTCTGGCGCTGATTCCTGAATTGCTTACTAGTTGACTTTGGTCTAAGGTTTGTGCATGTGATGTTGTTACTATTCCAATGAGAAGAGCAATAGCGGTAAGTAGTTTTGTTTTCATTTTGTGTGTTGTATTGTTGTTTAATAAAGTACTTTTTTAGTGACTGTAATTCCGTTGGATAGTGTAATGTTTACAATCAAAGCTTGATTGTTGTGAACTACATTATCGATAGTGAAAGTTAAATTTTGAATGCTGTTGGCTTTGAACAATTCTCTTCCTACTAGGTCGAAAACAGTGATGCTTTCGATCGTTTCATCGGCAGATGTAATATTCATTGCTGTAGCGGATTTAGCTAAAGACACTGTATTATTTGTAGCTATTAATCTATCATTATCTTCATTGTCATCGTTTCTGTATTTGAAACGAAGTCGGAATCGATTGGTAAATGTGCCTACATTGGAACTAAAAGAATATGGTTTGACTTTTAAATTTTGTATTCTTCCTGTTTGTTTGTCTTCTAAATAAATGTTGTTGACTGTATCTGTGAAGAGTCCGTCTAGTGCTCCAATTCCAATTGAATATCTACCCTGAGCAGTAATGGTAACTCCTAATGGAACTATATCATTATTGTTAAATGGTAATTGTCTTCCTTGAATTAAGAATTTATTGGTGCCGATAAGCGAAAACAATGACATACAGTGCATGTCCATAGTTTGTGCATCAAAATAACTGTCTTCATCATTTGTCGCCCCTTCTACATAACCCACCAACATTCTATCGGATTGGCTACTGGTTGTATTAACCAAGTCAAGCCAAATTCTATGTCGCTCCAAATCATCCACTTGGAAGGTTGCCATTTGATTGGTTGATTTATAGAAAAGGCTATTGGTGTAGCTGGCACTACGCATTCCATTGGAAAAAGTTACCGTATCACTTGATGTAGGACCGTCAACCATTTCAACAAAATATCCTTGACCTGCTCCAATAAACAAATCGGCTGCAGCTGCAGGACAACAACTTGTTCCTGTGAAATTGTAGGTTAAATAATCACCTGGATTGTAGTTATATGCAAAGGTTCCATAGAAAGGACTTGCAATAGCACTTGGTAAGGTTCCGTGTGTCCAAAGTCTGATATTCCCAACTATTTTGGTATTATTATTAAATAGGAATTGGCTACCGCTAATGGAAGAAGGATATGGATTTCCTAATAAGTTCCAGTTATCACTATAATTGGTAATTTGAATTCCGTTGATTCCTGAATGTAAATTGGTATTAACATCACTACCTCTATAAATAGGAACTGCGATGTTACCATTATTTGGAACTCCTGTAAAACTTCCAAATAATGTAGAGGCTATAGTAGTACTAAAACTAGAAGGGCTTTTGGCTATATATCCTTTACCGGAAATCATAGTGCTTCCTGCAGCATTCTCCCAATTTCCTTGACCACCATTAGTATTGGCTACTGTAGTATTCCATGTATAAATCTCACTTGGAGTTAATGGTGAAACAATAGTATTTACATTATAATTGGATACAGGTGATGACCAATATACATAATCTTGATTTCTTACAGTTGCGTTGCGTTTGTAAAGAATATTACCTGTGTTTTGAACGTTGTTGATTTGAATTAAATTGGAACTATTTTCCAATTGAAAGATACCAGAAGGTTGCACTGAAACCCAATTGGTAACGGTAATATTATTGCCCGCTGTCACTGAAAGAGTAGCGCCATTTAACACAGATAATGTTCCGGCTAAACCATTGTAAGCAGTTCCAGTAATAATAGGGTCATTAGGAGTGATTGGAACGATTACACAATCAATACCCGTTGGAATTCCTGTAGGAGTCCAATTGGCAGCAGTGTTCCAATCAGTACTTACAGAGCCATTCCATGTTTTATTTCCACTAACTGAGACAGTAGTTTCATCGGTTTCTACTAGAGTAGTTCCGTTACATAAAGCATAGCTAACTTCGGCAGTATAAGTTGTAGTTGCTGTTGGGCAAACATTAATTACATCTGTTGTCCCTACTATAGGTCCTGAAGTTCCTGACCCTTGGTGCCATTTGATAGAAGTTATTGAACTTCCTGAAGGAACAAAGCGCCAAGCTTCGTTAGTTGCAGTCCAATCGGCATCCAATCCATTGCGATTTGGAGCAGCTACACCTAGGGTTCCGTCAGCATTTTGAACTCCTATAGTTGCATTTCCGTTATTCCAAGTACTACAAAGATTCTTTTGTTCGATATAAACTTCAATAATATTAGTGTTTTCATACAACACCATCATGCCTGTATATAACAATGAAGAACAAGAATACATTGGTACATTTTTCCATGAAGCCACTAAGGCGCGACACCCTGTGGTTAGGGTAATTAATTCCCATCCAATAGTTCCTCCTAATGCTGGGTTGATATCTTGGTAGACTCCAAAAATGGTGTTTTTGAATAAAATTGGGTTGGGAATACTATTATTATATGACCAAGCAGAATAACCACTAGGAACATTGCTCGTTGTATCAAAAGTTAATGCTCCATTAGAACTAATTAGACATTTACTATAGTTATTTCCATAAAAACAAAAGTTGAATGGTAAATTGATTACTGGTGACCAAACATCATCAATATTAATACTTAAAGGATTAGCCATGCAACCATATTGATAAGGTGGAGCATAAGGAATCGATTGAACGGTATAGTTGGAAGTATCTCCCAAATGAAGGTATTGCGCTTCAATATCAACACAACCTATAGTGGCACAACCATTAATGGGAGCTGGGTCGGCTCCGCTTAGGCCTAATCCACCTGCGGTAACAGAAGGACAGCCTAAAGAAGAAGTTCCTATACCATTTCCAAGAGTACAATTGAGTTGCGAAAAACTAATTGGTCCTATCCAAATTCCTGATCCACTTGCTACATCACAATAGGAACGTATCCAAAAGTAATAAGTAGAAGAAGGAACTAGTCCAGTGAAATTTATACCCGTAACACCTGCTCCTACACTGCCTGTTGGTGCAGATAAATAAGAAGGAGTTGCAGCAGAAGTAGAAATATAATATTGATACCCTCCGCTTGGTGCAGGATTTGGTGCTGTCCAGCTTACTGTAGCCGATGTTTGACTAGTGAAAATGGAAGTTACGTTAAAAGGATTATTGGAACAGGATAGTGGCAAAACTGTTAAGGTGTAATCTTCTGTTTCACCGCTAGTAATTACGCCACAAGGGTTTGGATTGAAGCTAGAAGTGTCTGCCACAATTCGCATTCTATGTGACCCGATTGGTGCATTACCTGGAACAACAAAACTTCCATTGACAACTGTCAATAAAGCACCTGATGCGTATACTTTTTCTCCTGGATCATTAAAATCAAAATCCTCATTCCAATCTACCCAAATATTGAATCCATAAGAATAGGATCCATTAAAGAAAGTAGTTGCAAAATTGATAGTACCATATATTTGTTGACTCACCACCTGCAACAAAAAGTTACCATAACCAGATGGAGAATAACCTGAATTGGTATTGCTAATATTTGTTGAACCACCAGTGGTTGTAAAACCATTAATATAGCGCGTTGCTGTAGTAGATGTAGAAGAACAATATCCTGTGAATAGTGTTCCTGTTACATAGTTACTACTACAAATTGAGGTTGAAGCGTTGATACGATAATAATAATTAGTATTTGTACTTAAGCCAGTTATAGTAAGTATAGTAGTTGGGTCTAGCACTGTAAATGGAGAACCTGGAATATTTAATGTATATCCAGCGTCTGTGGTAACTTGAATGGTATAAGTTATTGGCAATGCATTTCCTCCAATTGGAGCGAACCAATTTAAGGTGAAACCTGTTGATGATGCATTATTCAATACTACACTATTGGGTACATCTACACAAGTAGTTACATTTCCTGCAAGAGGATCTAAAGGACTGTATATTGGCCCTGCACAATTGGTATTGTTATAGGCATAAATATAATAGTAATATTGTGTATTTCCTGTAATGTCTAATGAAGTAAAATTAGGAGTAGTACTATTTTGAATAAAAATATAATTAAATCCTAGTGTGTTAATGTTAGCACTAGAATAGATAACTCCATCTGCAGGATGAGTTGGTGGAATACTCGAAGCAGATTGAATTATTAAATAACCTGAGGCATTTCCAGTAAAGGAAGCGCTAACAGAAGTTAGCGTTGTACTATCAACTGTAAAATTTGTAGCCTGATTGACTGGTGGATCACAAGGTGGTGGTGTTGTAGCACAAATACCAAACGTACCGTTTGCTCCTCCTCCATTTTGCCAGAATCGTATATATAAAACTTCTCCAGGAGTTCTACCAGAAACCGTAATGGAAGACATTAATGGATTGGAACTGCTATTGTCATCACAAATAACTTCATTTAACGCACTACAATCTCCTTCATATATAGCCATACCACTATCCGTTACGGCGCCTGCTTGTGTATCAACTATCACCATACCTGTTGACGGAACTACCACGCTAAACCATACATCATTATTTACATAATTGGCGCAACTAGGATCACTTACCGTTAAACTACTACTAGCATTAGTATTAGAATAGGTACTATAATTGCATGTTAAGTCAACATTTAAAGGGGTTGCATTACAAGGTTCATCATTAACAGGTGGAATAACTCCACAAGTTATAGAAAAACTAAAACTTCCTCCTGTACTTACTTTTGGGTCGGCCAAAATGTAATATTGAACTCCCGCAGTTAAAGTAACATAAGGGCTGACAGCCGTATTAGTAAGACTTCCAATGCAATTCCAATTGAATTCATCACATCCAAAAGAAGCTTCTTTAATTTGATAATCAATAGCGGTAAAAGAACTTATTTGTGATATAGTATAACTACCAGTAGTGGCAGGTGTAAAAGTATATATTTTTTCTAAACCATCAGTTAGTGTTCCACAAGCTGAAGCAGCATAGCTTCCAAAACCAGCAGCTACAGTAGCGTTTATTGTAGTCCCACAACTAGCAATTGGGCTTATGGTATTACAAGGGTTTGGTGGAGTAGTAATGCAAATAGTAAAGGTTCCAAATCCATAATTAGCAGGATTACTGTATACTCGAACATAATAGGTATTTCCAATTGTTAATCCTGATATGGAACCCGCTTCAACAGCACTTCCTGTAGTGTTATCATTACAAAACCAAGAGCTAAGTCCAGAACAAACTCCATCAAATACTTCAAAAACAGCATTTGAAAGAGTATTAGGCGTAACCGTAATAATATGAGTAGTACTAGTTGCTGTAAATTGATACCAAACATCATCATCAGCAGTACCTGAACAACCTGGTTGGGATTCAGTTGCTCCCAATGTAGTTCCACTAACACTTGTAACACAAGCAGGAGTTGAATTGACAGGTACGCTAATGGCTCCGGTGCACTCATTATTTAAGGGTGGTGTTGGTACGCAAGCTAAAGTAAAATTGACAGTTCCTCCAGTTATAGTTGTTGGATCAATCATGATATAATATTCATTACCTCCAACTAAATTAATATAAGGACTTGTCGTTGTTCCAGTAAGATTAGCAATACAATCCCAACCATTCGGATTACAACCATTATCAACCAATTTGATTTGATAATCGATAGGCCCAAACGAACTATTTTGTTGAATATAATAATTTCCTGATGTATTTGGAGTGAAAATATATAAGTGTTCTACACCAGGTGTGTTACTGCCGCAAGCATTATTATTATTATAACTTCCATATCCAGCAGGAATCACTTGGTTAAATGTGGCTCCACAATTATCGATAGGGGTCACAGAAGAACATGGATTTGGTGGTGTTGCTACACAAATTGTAAAACTACCTTGTCCACTTCCACTAGCTTGACTATATACCCGAACAAAATAAGTATTCCCAACTACAAAACCTGTAACAGGGGAAGTTTCTATAGCACTACCCACTGTTGAATCCTGACAAAAAAGACTAACTAAACTGCCACAACTTCCATCAAAGACTTCAAAAACTGCATTTGATAAAGTAGTTGGAGTTACTGTTATTATCTGAGTAGTGTTAGTCGCAACAAACTGATACCAAACATCATCATCAGCAGTACCAGAACAACCAAGCAGTGACTGAGTAGCATTTGTAGTATTTCCTGTTGCTGTGACTGAGCATGTATTGGATGGATTGACACCAAGTGTGGTGGCATTTATACAATCATCATTAAAAATAATAGGTGTTGAACAAGTAATACTAAAACTTACATTTCCTCCAGCAGTAGTTTGTGGGTCAAGCATTATAAAATATTGCGTTCCTGCAGTTAATGAAAAAGTACCACTACTAGCAGCTCCAAGAAGGTTGGCTATGCATGCCCATCCAGTGCCGCTACAACCACTAGAAGCTGTCTTAAATTGATAATTGATGTTTGTAAAAGAACTATTTTGTTGTATTGTATAGTTACCAGTAACAGTAGGCGTAAAAGTATAAATTTTTTCACCACCAGGAGATGCACTACCACAGACCAAATTGGAATAAGAACCAGTACCAGAAGGGATAGCTGCAGTAATTGTTGTACCACAAGTAGCTATGTTAGTTATCGAAGTACATGGATTTATTATAGAAGTAACGCATAAATTATCAATACTCATACTTGTACCAGCTCCTACATTAATTACTTTTAAATAATAGATACCGTTGGCTAATGTTTGATTGATAGTTTCGGTTTGAGAAGCATTGGCTGCAGTATCACTATTAGCACAAGCTATTTGAGTTAATCCAGTACAAGCAGCAGTGGAAGATATTAACTGTAAGTATAAATTTTGATTTACAGAATCTACTTTAATTTTAATATTTAATGGGCCACCCGTTACTGTAAAAGTGTACCATCTTTCTTGTCCGAATGTTACTGTACCACAGGAATTAGTTATTAATGGTAAATCTTGTGTGGTATCACTAATGACAGCTGATGAAAGACATGGACCATTGATGGTTAAAGGTAATGCTGTTGCGCAAGATCTTTGTGCACTACAATTAAGAGTAATTACCGTTAATAGGAGTAAAATAATATTTTTCAAGTCTTAATGTTTTGAAGTATTTTCTTTGTATCTTACAAAACTATAAGGTATTTATATTGAAATTTAATTTTTTAAATTAATAATGTCTTAAAATTTAATTTTTAAATAAAATAATTTAATTCTATTAACAAAAAAAGCGAAAAAGAAGCAATTACATTGCCTCTAAAATCTATAGTTTAGTACTAAAAAAAATAGAAAGATGAATGTTAGATTATAAAATCAAATTATTGACTTTTTAAAAAATGGTGGGAATCTAAAACACTTATTAATAAAAGTAAATGAGTAAAAATAACTTAAAACAACTAAATAAGTTTTGATTTTTTTAAGAGTGATTTAATACTAAAAAACATAATCACGATGGTTTTACTCCATCATCAAACGACTCAATATGGGATAATGGTCTGATTTTTTAAAATTGGAAAAATTTTGGAAACTTTTCACTTTAATACTTTTATCAACAAAAATATAGTCAATTCTAGCAGGATAATATTTAAAATTATAGGTTTGCCCAAAACCGTTTCCTGCTTCTTCAAAGCAATCATTTAAGTTCCCTTTTATACTTCTATACACATAAGAAAAAGCACTGTTATTCATATCTCCACAGATTATCATTGGGTAATGACATTGCTTTTTATGGTTCATCAATATCTCTGCTTGGTGCTGTTGCTTCTTGAAAGCTTCACTTATTCGTCTCACTACTAATTGCGATTTTTGTTGACTTATAGAGTCGACATTATCTTGCATTTCATTAACATCAGGGGATATTTTTATGGATTGTAAGTGCATATTATACACTCGAATAGTATCTTTCCCTTTTCGAATATCCGCAAAAACTATAAGGTTATCGGATTCTGGAAATTCAATATTTCCACGGTTTACAATAGGGTATTTAGAAAATATAGCTTGCCCTGTTTTGATTTTTTTCCCTTCCATAAAAATGAATTTGTGCTTGTATACGCGTAAATCAACTTTTGCGGTTTCTGAATATTCTTGAATACAAAGGATATCAGGGTTTTGTTCGTTGATAAAACCTAGAATATCATCCCCTATGTTTTCACGAGGAATCCATTTGAAAACATTGAACAACCTAACATTGTAACTCATTACAATAAAATCTTTGTCTTCAACTGGCTTTTCATTAGAAGAAAATTTATAGAATTTATTAACGAATGTAATACCTATTATTAATACAATTCCAGAAAGAATCATTTGTCTTTTCAATTGGAAGATCCAATAGATAAAGAACAATCCGTTAAGAATTAAAAATAAAGGAAGAATTAATGTTAGGACTGATAAAAAAGGAAATAACTTTGGAGCTAAAAAAGGCAATACATAAGCGAGAAATGTCAATACAGTAAGTACTATATTAAAGAAAAACATTGCTTTATTGAACCATGATAGCTTTTTCATATTTATTGCCACAAATACTTTTAGGCACTAAGTCTTCTTTAATATCTATATTAACTTTTCTCTTTTTTTAAATTATTTCTCTGCTTTGAATAGAAATTCTTTTTCTTCGGCGGTTAGACTATCGTAGCCTGATTGGCTAATTTTATCTAATATTTCGTCTATTTGTTGTTGTGTTTTGTCTTTGATTACTATTTTACTTTGGCTTTTAGTAACTGGTTTTTTGGGATTTATATGTACCTTTTTGAAAGGTGTTTTCTTTTTGGGTTGAAACAAAGTAACAAAAAAATCTATTACACGCGTTACTATTGTGCTTAGATCAGTTCCATTTATAAGGAGTTTGATATAGATAAACCCAAATAAAGCACCTGCTAGATGAGCGATATGTCCACCAGTATTTTCTATCATAATTTGCATTGAATCTAAAATCAGAATCACTGCTGTGATATACCAAAGCTTTACATTACCTATCAACAGCAATCGTACTTCCATTAAGGGTTGATAGGTTGTAGCCGCTACCAAAATTGCCATTATAGCCGCCGAAGCCCCCACCAAATTGGAATTGATATGCAATACAAAAAAAGAAAGTGAAAAAGCTATACCAGAAAAAATGGCGCTTAAAATGTAAACTCCTAAAAACTGTTTTTGAGTAAAAAAAATCAAGAAGAAGCGACTAGAGAAGTTAAGTATCATCATATTAAAAAACAAATGCCAAAAACCAGAATGAAGAAAGGCATAAGTCAATAAAG
>CAIRMK010000105.1 GCA_903879645.1 uncultured Bacteroidota bacterium | reverse complement strand
GGCTATTGGGATGGATAGTAGAATTGGTTCTAAATTTCTAAAAGCATCTGTAGGGTTTGGTGGTTCTTGTTTTCAGAAGGACATTTTGAATTTAGTTTATATTTCAAAATCATTTGGACTTCATGAAGTGGCTGATTATTGGGAGCAAGTAATTATCATGAATGATCATCAAAAGAGGAGATTTTCAAAAAATATTGTCAGTACCTTATATAATACTGTTGCTGATAAAAAAATAGCCTTTTTGGGATGGGCATTTAAGAAAGACACAAATGATACTAGGGAGTCAGCGGCTATTTATGTCGCGGATGATTTAATAAATGAACAAGCTCGAATTGCTGTTTATGATCCTAAAGTGAGTTATAAACAAATTTTATTTGATTTGAATTATTTAGAAACAAGAAGTTCAGAGCAAAACGAGAAACACATTTTATCTTATGCTAGTGTTTATGAAGTTTGTGAAAATGCACATGCTATTGCTATTTTAACAGAATGGGATGAATTTAAAGAATGTGATTGGAAAAGAATTTATGATTCGATGTTAAAACCCGCTTTTGTTTTTGATGGTAGAAATTTGTTAAATAAAGAAGAGTTGAAGAGAATTGGTTTTCATTACCAAGCAATTGGCTCTTAAATAAATAAAAAATGAATATAAAAATTGGAATTATAGGATTGGGATATGTTGGATTACCTTTGGCAAGGCTTTTTGCTACAAAATATCCAGTTGTAGGTTTTGATATTAATCAGAATAGGGTTAACGATTTAAATTCGGGTATTGATTCTACATTAGAGGTAGATAAAGAAACACTTCAAAGAGTTTTAATTGATCAACCTTTAGCCAATGTAGGATTGTTTTGTTCTACTGCTGTTGAAGATATTGCCGCCTGTAATTTTTATATTGTGACTGTACCCACCCCTGTTGATAAAAACAATAGACCTGATTTAACTCCGTTGTATAAATCCAGTGAGACAGTTGCTAAAGTTCTTAAAAGAGGGGATATAGTTGTGTATGAATCTACGGTTTATCCTGGACTTACTGAAGAAGAGTGTGTTCCGGTATTGGAAAAAATGAGTGGATTAAAATTCAATGTTGATTTTTTTGCGGGCTATTCCCCAGAGCGGATTAATCCGGGGGATAAGGAACATACTGTTGATAAAATATTAAAGATTACTGCTGGTTCTACTCCGGAAACAGGGATAAAAGTGAATGATTTATATAAATCAGTGATTACAGCAGGAACCCATTTGGCCCCTTCTATAAAAGTTGCTGAAGCTGCAAAAGTTATTGAAAATTCGCAACGTGATATCAACATTGCTTTTGTGAATGAATTGGCCAAAATTTTCAATATTTTAGACATTGACACTCATTCAGTTCTAGAAGCTGCGGGTACTAAATGGAATTTTTTAAATTTCAAACCAGGATTAGTAGGAGGACATTGTATTGGTGTTGACCCCTATTATTTAGCTCAAAAGGCTCAAGAAGCAGGGTATCATCCTGAGATTATTTTGGCCGGTAGAAGGCTTAATGATAGTATGGGAGAGTATGTTGCCTCAAGGATTGTT
>CAIRMK010000104.1 GCA_903879645.1 uncultured Bacteroidota bacterium | reverse complement strand
GCTATAATCATAATAATTATTAACTTTTGCAATACAAGTTTCACAAAATCTAAGTTGCCACGTTAGTGAAAGTTCATGTACTCCTTGTGTATGCCCAATTTTTGAAGTATTAAGATCATAAGAATATCCAAAAGTAAACTTGTCAAAATGAACAGAAACATAAGGATTAATTGAGGTAATGTAATGACTGTAAGTACTTTTTCTTTCTGGATTTGTTGCAACAGTAGCCCCAAAAATTAATGTTTCAAATTTTAATGCTGCTCCAATGTCTAATCTGTTATATTGATTTTGCCTCATATAGTTTGAAGTTATTAATAATTTTGTGTTCTCAGGAAGAAGCATTGAAGGGGTATTATCAATATTGAAAGCATATCCTCCATGGATAGATAAGAATAAATCTAATGGAACATTACTATAACCTATAAATGAAATATCCGGTCTATTAAGATGCTTTAAAGACGCTCCATACCAACCTTTCTCGTTATCAATAATAAATCCTGCTGAAAAATCTGCAAAATTAATTTTATCTTTATGATTCAATATTCCTTGATCTATACTAGCTGAACTTATAGCTCCTGTATTTACGTTAATTTGGTCTTCCAGTAAAAGATTTTGAAAGTTAAAGCTTTTTTGTCCATATCCAACTTCAATCCCTGGTCTAAAACTCCATTCATCATTAATCTCAACTTTATAAGCATAAGCTACATTAATTTGAAGGTAATTATAATTTGTAAATGCCTCTCTATCATTTAAAAAAGTCATACCTAAACATGCGTGCTCTCCAACCATTTTATTAAGAAATCCGTAATCTGTATCAATAACTCTATCTCCATCTGGCCATTGTCTTCTATGAATAAGACCTGCTCTCCAATCATATTGAAATCCAGTAAAACCAGGATTAATAGTCTCTGGAACTAATGAATATTGAGTAAAAATAGGATCTTGTGCTCTACTGTAAATCGTAAAAAAAGTAAGAATTATAAATAAAACGTTATTTAATTTCATATTATTCATTTTATTTAATTAGCACAAAAGTGTGATTTTCGTTAACAATAGTTCCATAAAAAGTTTCGCCACTAACTTTTGCATAATAATTTCCATTTTCAGATCCAACGCCCTTAATTTTACCATCCCATCCGACAAGCACATCACCCTCCTCAGAATAGATCAATGACCCCCATGTATCATAAACGTCGAGATGAACATTTTTTAATCCTTTTGTAACCGGTCTGAATGTATCATTTACTCCATCATGATTATTTGGAGTAAAAGCCGTTGGAACCACCATTAGATATCCTTTTACTACATTTAAAGCTAAATGTGACACATAAACACAGCCAAATGGATAGGTTACAGTTAATGTAACTAAATAATAATCATTAGGAACTAAATAAGTATGAACTGGACTTAATTCATTAGAAAATGTACCATCACCAAAATCCCATACAACAGAAGTATAATTACCAGTAATTACACTATTAAATTGGATAGGGTCTAATATTGAATATAAATTATAGGAGGTCTGCCCAATTGATGTTGTTGCAAAAGTTGGGTTCCCTATACTTGGAATTGAGACATTAAAAGTATAATTTGTTGTACATCCAATATCATCAGTCACTGTGAGTAACATCATCCCATCTTGCGTTGTTGTCATAAATTCATTATTTGTCCCACTAACCGTTCCACTTGACCAATTAAAATGATAAGGAGGGACTCCTCCTGATGCTTGGGCTGCAAAATTCTGCATTACCGTATGTGTACTACAATTTGCTGTTGTGTTTGTGTTTACATTCAGAGTTAAAGGACTTGGCCTAGTAATTACAAACTGAGCTGTTTTACTACAACCTCGACCATCAGTAACTGTAATTAAATAATTACCCGCTGGAATAGTATTTAAATCTTCCGTAGAAGAACCATTTGACCAAGAATAAATAAATGGAGGAGTTCCGCCCGATACCATTAAATTTATAGCTCCACTATTAGCATTATTACAATCTAATGCATTAGTAAGATTAGCAGAAAGAATTAATGGTTGAGGCTCTAAAATTGTAAAAGTCCTAACAATAAAGCAAGGCGTTCCATCTGATATTGTTGCCGTGTAAGTACCTGGGCCCAAATTATTTCTAATTAAACCTGCTGTACTTCCATCACTCCAAATTAATGAGACAGGAGCAATCCCTCCTACTAAATTTAAATTAATACTTCCATCATGAGCTCCATAACAAGAAATATTAGTAGTAATTGGGGTTACCATAAATACAGGGGCTTCTGGAATAATTACTGTAACAGACTTTGTACAACCTCTAGCATCTTTTATTTGAATAACATAAGTCCCTGCAGCTAAATTATTTTGAAATAGACCTGTCGCTAAATTATTCCAAGTTGCTATGTAAGGAGATGTGCCTCCTGTTACTGTCAAAGTAATCGATGCATTATTTGCTCCATAACAAGTTATAGGAGTTGTAACAACAACAATATTTATTTGCGGATTTACATTAATAGCAATTGTAAATGCATCTCCTTTACATCCATCATTACTTACTGGTACAATAGTATAGATAACATTCAATGGCAATAAAGTAGAATTTTCCCAGACGTCGTCATTTATCTCGTTTGCTAAAAATCCAGTTCCTATTATTGGATTTCCTGCTGTAGCAATTAATCCATTGGAAGCAATAGCAATAATATTATAGCTTGTTACAGATGGAGTATCAATATCATTTCCTAATGTAATATTAGTAGCATCTCCACTGCAAATGTTTGTAGTTTGATTCATCACTATTGGTTCAGGATTCACGGTTACTGTAATTGTATATGGGTTACCTAAACAACCAGCTTGCGTAACCGGTACAATTGTATAAACAACATTGCCTGCCAATGGAGTCATGTTAGTCCATGCATCATCAGCTATTTCGTTCGCTAAAAAACCTATGCCTGTTAAAGGATTACCTGATGAAGCAATTAATCCATTAGATACAATTGAAGTAATATTAAAAGTCAATGTAGGATCAGAACTTAATAGGATGTTAGTAGGTGAATCACTACAAATTGTTAGATTTTGATTTTGCATGATTATTTCTGATTCCACAACAATCGTAACAGTAAAAGGATTCCCTTGACATCCGTCAGCACTTATAGGAACTACCGTATAAACAACATTTACGTCAAATGATGAGGTATTAGTCCATGCGTCATCTGCTATCTCATTTGCTAAAAAACCAATACCTGTAACCGGATTTCCTGCTGATGCATTTAATCCGTTTGAATTTATAGCGGTTATGTTATAACTAACAACAGTAGGAGTATCAATATCATTTCCTAAAATAACTCCGTTGGCAACATCACTACAAATAGTGCTTGTTTGATTAGCTACTACTGGTTCAGGGTTTACTGTTATTGTAACCGTGAAAGGATTACCCAAACATCCTAAAGCGCTTACTGGAACAACTGTATAAACAACATCTACTGGTAGTGGTGTAATATTAGTCCATGCATCGTCAGCAATAATATTTACTGCTAAATTTGTTCCAGTTGCCGGATTTCCT
>CAIRMK010000103.1 GCA_903879645.1 uncultured Bacteroidota bacterium | reverse complement strand
TTATATCTTGGACACAGGCGCAAGCAACACCTGCGTAGGATTTGAAGGCATAGACCTATTCCATCTCACAGCAGGAAACTCAGCAACCAAAGCTGCAGGAGCAGGTGCCACAGGAATGTTCACTCAAATCGCAAAAGACAATACCCTTCAACTCGGCAGATATGAAGACAAAGCATTCCACATCGTTATTTTTGATTTATCACACGTAAACGAAGCACTAATCCAGCACAAAGCCAAACCAGTTCAAGGCATCATCGGTGCTGATGTATTATTGCAAGGAAAAGGTATTATTGATTATTATAATCATTGTTTGTATTTGAAGTGAACTGTTTTATCTATTCTTCCTGAAAGAAAAGAATGCAATAATCGTACTAATAAGCATTAAAGAAGCTCCTAGCACAAAAGGTGCTCCTGCAAACTTAAACGGAGCATCATTATGAGTAAAGTAATAAAAAACACTAGACATCAAAGGCGGACCAATAATCGTAGAAGCACTCATCAAACTCGATAATGTTCCTTGAATCTCTCCTTGTTCAGAAGCATCCACTTTACTAGAAATAACAGCCTGCATAGCGGGACCTGCAATTCCACCTAGGCAATACGGAACTAAAAACAGAAATACCATCCAACTTTCAGTAGCCATAGCAAATAATGAAAGTCCTAAAGTATACAAAGCCAATCCAATATAAATACTTTTTTCATTTCCCAATATCGGATTAATCCATCGTATCAAAACCCCTTGAACCAATCCTACTAAAAGTCCGATGACTCCAAGAGAAATACCCACCATTTTCTCATCCCAATGGAATTTATACATCGTAAAATAACTCCAATTCCCTTGAATCGAATGCGAAGCCACATAGACTAAAAAAAGAGAAAACAACAATCCATAAAGCGAAGGACGTTTTCTGATATTCATAAAAGCCCCAATAGGATTCGCTCTTTTCAAATTAAAATTCCTTCTATTATCAACAGACAAAGATTCAGGTAAAATAAAATATCCATAAAGGAAATTCAACAAACATAAACAAGCCGCCGCATAAAAAGGAACTCTCGAACCATATTGTCCTAACAATCCTCCAATGACAGGTCCGATGATAAATCCGAGTCCAAAAGCCGCACCAATCATCCCGAAATTCTTCGCTCTATTTTCAGGTGTACTCACATCAGCAATATAAGCCGATGCCGTTGTAATACTTGCTCCTGTTAAGCCAGCAATGATTCTTCCAATAAAAAGCCAGGTGATTGTAGGTGCAAATGCAAGAAGCAAATAATCCATCGAAAAAGCAAAAAGCGAAATCAATATTATTGGACGTCGTCCAAACTTATCACTCAAATTTCCAATCAATGGAGCAAAAATAAATTGGGTGATGGCATACGCAAATGTCAACCATCCACCATATTTAGCTGCTTCGCTAATATCGCCATGAATTAATTCTTTAATCAATTTTGGAATAACCGGAATGATGATTCCCCAACCCGTAATATCAATCAGCATGGTTATAAAGATAAACCCAATTGCTGCCGATTTTTTGTTTGATGCCATAAGAAGTTTTGGTTAGTCACGCAAATAAACAAAAAATCCCGTTCAGTTTCCTAAACGGGATTTTAAAAATTTCTTAAAAATGAAATCTATAATTCTAAAGCTTTCTTAGCATCACCATTCATTAATAATTCTAATGGATTTTCTAAAGCTTCTTTAACAGCCACTAAAAATCCTACTGACTCACGACCATCAATAATTCTATGGTCATACGAAAGCGCTACGTACATCATTGGATGAATTTCAACTTTACCATTCACAGCAATTGGACGCTCAATAATATTATGCATTCCTAAAATTCCTGATTGTGGAGGATTGATAATTGGAGTAGATAACATGCTTCCAAAAACACCACCATTAGTAATAGTAAATGTTCCTCCAGTCATATCATCAACTGTGATTTGTCCATCACGTGATTTGATGGCCAATCTTTTGATTTCAGCTTCAACACCACGGAATGTCAATAATTCTGCATTACGCACAACAGGAACCATCAAACCTTTTGGTCCAGAAACCGCAATAGAAATATCACAGAAATCATACGATGTTTTAAAATCACCATCAATCATTGAGTTCACATCTGGAAACAAAGCTAAAGCTCTAGTAACTGCTTTTGTGAAAAATGACATATAGCCTAAACCTAAACCACCATGTTTTGCTTTGAACGCATCTTTATACTCATTACGAATCATGTTGATTGGTGTCATATTAACTTCATTAAATGTAGTTAACATGGCTGTTTCGTTTTTAGCAGCAACCAATCTCTCAGCTACTTTACGACGTAACATGGATAATTTTGTTCTTTCAGAACCACGAGTTCCACCAGTTGGAGTTCCCATTGATGGTGTTGCATTAACAGCATCATCTTTAGTAATTCTTCCTCCTTTACCTGTTCCAACAATTTCTGTTGGTTGGATGTTTTTCTCGTCTAATATTTTTCTAGCTGCTGGAGATGGAGCTTGAGTAGCATACGTTTTTTCTGCTACTGGAGCTGCTTTCGGAGCTTCGGCTTTTTTCTCTTCCACCTTTGGAGCTTCGGCTTTTACTTCAGCAACAGGAGCGGAACCACTTGGTTTAGCGGCACTAGTATCAATTAAACAAACAACGGCACCTACAGCCACAGCATCACCTTCTTCTGCTTTTAGGGTAATAATACCACTGGCTTCTGCTGGTAATTCCAAAGTCGCTTTGTCTGAATCTACTTCAGCAATCGCTTGGTCTTTTTCTACATAATCGCCATCTTTTACTAACCAAGTTGCGATTTCAACTTCTTTAATCGATTCTCCCGGTGATGGGACTTTCATTTCTAAAATCATCCTTTTATAATTTTATAAGTGTGTTATTATCTAAATAAATTTTTATCAAAAACCATTCGAATAGCATCGGCATGACGTCTTCTGTCACGAGTGCTACTTCCTGCTGCTGGTGCTGCATAAGCTTTAAGTGATGCTAATCTCCATTTTACTAAATCGAAATTCATCAGCATATAACTATAAGCTCCCATGTTTTTAGGCTCTTCTTGTGCCCAAACATAGTCATCAGCATTTGGATAACTTGCTATTATAGCTTTCAATTGCTCTACTGGTAACGGGAATAATTGCTCTATTCGAACCAAAGCTACATCATTTCTTCCTAAATTTCCTCTTTCAGCAAGAATATCGTAGTAGAATTTTCCAGTTACAAAAACCACCGTTTTTACTTTTTTCTTATCTACTGAATTGTCGTCAATAGTTTCTTGGAAATGTCCGTTGTATAAATCCTCTTGTGTTGAAACACATAATGGGTGACGTAATAAACTTTTTGGTGAGAAATGAACTAATGGTTTACGGAAATTTGTTTTCATTTGTCTTCTCAACAAGTGGTAGAAATTGGCAGGCGTTGTACAATCGGCAACATACATATTATGACGGGCACAAAGTTGTAAATAACGTTCCATTCTTGCCGATGAGTGCTCTGCTCCCTGTCCTTCATATCCATGTGGTAATAAAAGAACAATACCATTTTGGTTGTTCCATTTATCTTCACCACAAGAAATATATTGGTCAATCATGATTTGGCAACCATTAGAGAAATCTCCAAATTGTGCTTCCCAAATCGTTAATGTTTTTGGTGATGCTAATGCATATCCGTAATCAAAACCTAAAACACCGTATTCTGACAATAAGGAATTATATACTTGAAATCTTGCTTTACTATTTTTTAAAGTATCTAAAAGGATTACTTCTTCTTCGCTATCTTCTACTTTTACAACTGCGTGACGGTGCGAGAAGGTTCCTCTCTCAACATCTTGTCCTGAAAGACGCACATCATATCCTTCATATAAAAGTGAACCATAAGCCAATGTTTCGGCAGTTCCCCAGTCGATAACATTGTTATCATACATGGTTCTTCTGTCATTAACGATTTTAGATATTTTGCTAATGAACTTTTTATCCGAAGGCAATGTAGAAACAACTCCGATGATTTCGTCCAATTGTTTTTTATCAAATTTAGTATCTACTTTTTGCAGCATCACATCATCAGAAACTTGAACATAACCTTGCCATTCATCTTGCATAAATGGTTTGATAACGGTTAAACTTTTCTTGCGAGATGCTTCTAAATTTTGATCTAAATTAGCTTTGTACTCATTTTCAATTTGCGTCAAATACTCCGCATCAACGATTCCGGAGGTAATTAATTTCTCGGCATAAATTTCTCTTGGATTTTTATGACGCGTGATGATTTTATATAAAACGGGTTGTGTAAATCGTGGTTCATCACCTTCATTATGACCGTATTTTCTATATCCTAATAAATCAATGAATACATCA
>CAIRMK010000102.1 GCA_903879645.1 uncultured Bacteroidota bacterium | reverse complement strand
GTAGAAAAGAATTATTTTGATCACAAAGCAAATAATTACAGAAAATACAATATAATTACGGCTGTTAAATTGTTATAAAAGAAATATATAGACAAAAAAGTCCCGAATTATCGGGACTTTTTTAATTTATATATTTCTTTTATAACAATTTAACAGCCGTAATTACATTGTATTTTCTGTAACTATTTGCTTTGGGATCAAAATAATTCTTTTCTACATATTTAATTTCAATGGTGTCGCCAACTGCAGCTTTTCCTTTAATAAACAAAGAGTCGCCATAAAACGTATCCAACCAAAGAAATTCTTTTTTTAGATGATTATCATCGATGATATAAATAAATTTTAAATCATTGGCGACCATAGAGCCTATATTTCCTTTGATGGTATTGGCAATTGTTGGTTGGTCTTCAATAACCTTTGGAGGCTCTTCCTCGCTCATCGCCGAAATAATGGTAGGACAGATAATCGCCATTTCTAAACCAACGCTTTCGGCAATTTTTTCCACTGATTCCATCTTTTTATCAGGATCATAATTAATTGTTTTTCGCTCCTTTTCATCTAGTTTGTCCAATGATTCGAAGATACAGATTCCCAAATCAGCTTCTGAAAGCTTCTTATCTTTTCCCTTATTTTTAGAACAGTCGCATGTTAAATTGGCTAGCTTTTTATAAACCGCTTCCTTTTTTTGTCCTAACAAAAAGATGGGAAACAATAATAGTAGTAAAAGTGAGTTTTTCATTTTTATCCTCTTGAATTATTATAATTAACGAATATACTATATTTATTTATAATCAAAAATTACGAACTCTTTTTTTAAAATAGAATTTGTATTTTTACCGCAAATATTAATCGTTACATGAAACATTTTCAACTCCTTTTTCTTTTTATAACTATAGCGTTTAGTCCCACTTCTTTTAGTCAAACCATTAAGATGAAAACAAGCAGTGTCAGCTATATTGAAAAGAACAACAAAAATGAATGGGGTCAATGGTCTGATTTTGTAAAAGCAGAATTAGTGGTTACTATTGATGGCAAGAAAAATAGAATTATCGTCAACTCACCCGAGACTCAGGTTTTTTCAATTCAATCGTATGGTGATAAAATTGAAAGCGACACTAGTAAAATAGTTCCATTTGATTGTATAGACAATAATGGTTCTAAATGTAAGATACTCGTGATTACCCGAAAAGATGAAGGTAATAGAATGCAGATGTACATCAATTATTCTGAAGTAAAGTTTGTTTACAACATCTATAATTAATATTTAATTATGGATTTTACTTATCCAATAAACGAGAAACTAAAAAGCAATAAGATTATTGATTTACTTTTTTCTGAAGGGAAATCGGTTTCTAAATATCCTCTACGGTTGGTTTATGTTCCACTTTCTGATTCAGAAGAAAAATTAAAATTTGGTGTTTCTGTTTCCAAAAAACATTTTAAAAGAGCGGTCGATAGAAATTATTTTAAACGCATTTTAAGAGAGTGTTATCGTTTGAATAAAAAATTACTTCACGATCATTTAGATCAGCCTTATGCCATCATGTTTTTTTACCAAACTAAAGAAAGGTTGACCTATCAAGAGATTAACGAAAAAACAATTCTATTGTTTGAAAAATGGATTGCTGTTAAAAACGAAGACGTTAAACCTAGTCCTTAAAATTTATTACTAAGATATATAAATCAATTTTTTAGCGTTTATGTAGTATATTAAATTTTGTTTGTTAAATTCGTCGATTAAAATTCAAGAAAAGATAAAAACCATGATTCAATTCATTAAAAAAAGATATGTAATAGCCCTTTTGGCTTCTGGTTTACTATTTGTT
>CAIRMK010000101.1 GCA_903879645.1 uncultured Bacteroidota bacterium | reverse complement strand
TAACCACCCAGCGAAAGTGCCTAAAACCCCATACTTATCAGCATTTATTGCTTTTGCAACTTCTTTAGCAGTGACTAAACCCATTGAATTGTTTTCTTTTTTGAACAAGAAACAAATATAGTAATTCTATTTGAATGGAATTTTAAAAAAACATTATTCGTTAAATTTTTGTTGTAATCACAAGCAATGAGGGCTGATTTTCATACTTTTGAAGCACTATAAAATTTAAGCATGAGAATCATTTCTTATAATGTAAATGGCATTAGAGCTGCTATTACCAAAGGTTTTTTAGATTGGTTGCAACAAGCCAATCCCGATGTAATTTGTCTTCAAGAAATTAAAGCGCAGGAAGATCAAATTCCGATTCTACAAATTGCTGAAGCGGGTTATCCCTTTCAATATTATTTTCCAGCTGAAAAGAAAGGCTATAGTGGTGTAGCCATTCTATCTAAGATCGAACCCAAAAACATCGTGTATGGAACTGGAATTCAACACATGGATTTTGAAGGAAGAAACCTCCGAGTAGATTTTGAGGACATTTCAGTTATGAGTTTATATCTTCCTTCTGGGACCAACATCGATAGATTGGATTATAAATTTCAATATATGGATGAGTTTCACAACTACATTAATCACTTGAAAAAAGAGGTCCCCAATTTAGTTATTTGTGGTGATTATAATATTTGTCACGAAGCTATTGACATTCATGATCCTATTCGAAATGCTACAGTTTCAGGGTTTTTACCTTCCGAAAGAAAGTGGTTGGATGGGTTTATGAAATCTGGATTTATTGATAGTTTCCGCCATTTTAATAAAGAACCTCATCAGTATTCTTGGTGGAGTTATAGAGCGGGTGCTAGAGGCAACAATAAGGGATGGCGTATTGATTATAATTTAGTAAGCGAAAATCTTAAAGACAGGATGACTAGAGCGGTTATACTTCCTGAAGCCAAGCATTCTGACCACTGTCCCATTGTTTTAGAAATTGACTAATAACAATT
This sequence comes from uncultured Bacteroidota bacterium, assembly GCA_903879645.1. Lineage (GTDB taxonomy): Bacteria > Bacteroidota > Bacteroidia > Flavobacteriales > Flavobacteriaceae > Flavobacterium. Next base: position 1,332 of record CAIRMK010000101.1, on the reverse strand, counting down.
GAATTCCATTGTGTATAAATGTTAATAACAATGTCAATAACACTATTCTTTACTAGATGAACTACCATTTTGATGGTTTAATTTTGATTCCATAAATACAAAAGCAATGATTAAAAAAATTTCCTTAGGATTATTAGTGCTGGCACTTTCAACTTCTTGTGTGTCTAAAAAGATATACAATGATTTAGAAAACAAGTTTGCCGATTTAAAGAAAGAGAATCGAAAAATAGCTGATGATAATGAAGCATTAACCAAAGCTAAAAATCAATTAGAGCTAGATGGTGCTAAACTAAAAGCGGATTATGACAAGTTGAAAGCTGACCATGACAAACTTCAAGCGGATTATGCGGCTAAAGATAAAAGCTTTAAAACACTTCAGGCCTCTTATAACGCTCTCGAAAAAGACAGCAATGAGGCTTTGACTACTAACATCAATAAGAACCGAGAATTATTAGCGCAATTAGAAGCCAAAGAAAAATCGTTAGCAGCCGAACAAGAGCGATTAAATAAATTAAAATCGGATCTGGATGCGAGTTCTAAGCGATTGGCGGAGTTGGAATCGTTTATTGCTGCCAAAGATGCCAACATGAAAAAGTTGAAAGAAACATTGATGAAATCGTTAAAAGCCTTTGATGGCAAAGGATTGACGGTACATGAAAAAGATGGGAAAGTCTATGTTTCTATGGAAAACAAACTCCTATTTCAAACAGGAAGTTGGTCGGTTAACGCTGAAGGAAAAACGGCTGTTGTTGAAGTTGGTAAAGTTCTAGCTCAAAACCCAGACCTTTCTATCTTGATTGAAGGCCACACAGACGATGCCAAAATCACAGGTACGCTAGGTGGTGGCGTAGAGAACAACTGGGATTTATCGACCAAAAGAGCTACTGCGATTGTAAACATTCTTTCTGAAAACAAGGGTGTAAACAAACAAAATCTTACTGCTGCGGGTCGTGGCGAATTTGCCCCTATCATGAGTAATGATACTCCTGAAGGCAAAGCTAAGAATCGAAGAATCGAAATTATCTTAACCCCAAAATTGGATGAGATTTCAAAAATGCTGAATGATTTATAAGAGAACACTTTATTAGCACACATAAAAAGACTCTATTCATAGGGTCTTTTTCATATATGAAAAACTAATGCCTTATAATTTTGACATACTCTTCTATCTGTTTTATATACTGTGCTATAGATTATTTTCTTTGTCCTACATCTATGCAGGTAAATGCCTAAAAAGAAATGAAAAAATGCCAGCAGTGCTTATGTAAGCTTAAAAGAATCTTAATTTAAAGCATTTTAAAAAATATTATATTTAATTTTGTATTTAATTTT
>CAIRMK010000100.1 GCA_903879645.1 uncultured Bacteroidota bacterium | reverse complement strand
TGATTCTGCTCCAGAATAATATTATTATTGACAAAATCAATTTGATTTGCTCTAGAATAATGCTACTATTGGCTAAAACAATTTGATTCTTGTGCAGAATCAAATTGTTAAACACTTCTCTATTAAAAAAATGCATTGTAAAACATTTTTTGCGGTCAAAACTGTATTAGAACATGATGAAAACAAATGTAAAAGGCATATTTGGGGGATACAATACCTAAATTTCGGTATTTTTATCTACTTACTATTAGGTAGAAAAAATGTTAAAATGATGAAAATTAGTACATAATTTATACTAATTAAAGTTTATTGTTTAACAAAAAGAGCTATAAATCATTAAAAATCATCAATTTTATTTGTTGGTATAAAATTTTTATCTTAAATTACACTCACTAAATCTAAAAAGTGCCTTTTTTAGAATAAAACGTCCTGAAAAAGACCTTTTTTTTAACAAAGTATAGTTATGATTCGAATTGCTCTACTGGAAGAAAAAGATTTTAAAAGAGAATCGTATGCGTTGTCGCTACAACAAATGAAAAATGTTAGTTTGGTACTTCAAGCCAAAGACAACGATGATCTTATAGACAAACTCAAGGATGATTTGGTTGATGTAATAATTTATTGTTGGGAAACCAGCGTTTCAACCGATTTTACACCCCTCACCCAATTGCGAAATGCCCATCCGAATAGTAAGGTGCTTTTACTTGCTACCAGTTTTAACTATTCGTCGGTTTTTAAATTGATTCAGGTTAAGAATTATGGCTATTTTGTAGAAAAACAAAACACCGAGCTTTTGAAAAAAGCCATACAGCAGTTGTTTCAACAAGGCTATTATTTTGACCCCGATTTGATTCAACAATGTAAGACCCAAATGCAACAAAATTCCAATCAGGACATTGAAAGTAGTTTGAGTGAAATTTATTTTACCAAAAAAGAAAATGAGCTTATTCAAGATTTGATATCCCAAATGAGCTCTAATGAAATCTGCGATAAAAATTCTATTTCGAAATTAACATTGTATGCTCACTATCGAAATATAATGATTAAAACCAACACCAAAAGCATTAAGGATGCCTTGATACAAATTGTTCTAAGCAAATCGACGCCTTTCCTACTATTGGTAATTCAGTCGTTAATTGGTTTGTGCATATTGTGTAGCACCCTAGATTATACCGATGACATTAATACCGAAGACGACGAAGTTAATATGGGAAGTTATAAATGGCAAGAGGCGTGTTAACTGGATTTTAAAAGAATTGTAGCATTTAAAATGAAAGACGCATTATGGAAAATACACCTGAAAAAGCTGTTTCTAAAGTAACTTGTAAAAGCCTTATGAAAGAAGAAGTAACCTTTGAACAAATAAAAGCCATCATTCAAGAACTTAAAATAGATAGTAAATACAAACTAGATGCTGCCATACAAGATAAAGTAATAAAAATGCCTCCTTATTCTAAAATGAAAAGCATTTTTATGCAAATAAGAAAACAAAATTTAGAGGTTTTTTTTGAATTTAATCGTGTAAAAAATCATCGAAATAAACTTGATAAACTCCAAGATGCCGATTTTATAAAAGAGTTAAAAAATTGGTGCCAAGAAAATAATATAAAAACAATAAGAGATTATAAAAAATTTGCATCTAAGCCGAAACAATTTCCGACAAAAGAAATGATTACAAAATTTTTTGGAAACGAATACTTTACAAAAGTTATAGGTCTAACAAATCCGAAGGAGCATAAGAATAGTATACCATTGGACAAAGAATTTCAAGATATCCTCAAAAACTGGTGTTTAGAAAATAACATTCATTCTACAGCAAAATATGTTGCAGCAGAAAAACCAGAAGGATTCCCTAGTTCGAGAGACATTAAAAAAGCTTATGGAGATTTGTTTCTATCTAATCTTTATTTTACTATTCGAAAAAAAGGAAAATACTTACCCCTAGAAGACGCAAGAAAGATTTGCTTGCAAAATCGTATTTATACCCTTGCGAAATATGTGAAATTTTATAAAAAATACAACAGTCAAAATGAAAAAAAATTACCTTTTAGTATTAATGAATTCTATAATATAACTTGGGTTAATTTTATAACATCTGTTTAATAGTTTAAAAATAATTTATGTAATGCGTTACCTAATTTAAGGAAAGGAAAAAATAAATTGAAAAGTACATTATGAAAATATTTACTACTGATACTACTATATTTCAAGTTTCTAACAAACAACTTGAAAAAGGAGAAGTAAGTTTTGAAGAACTGAAAGCTGTATTTCAAGAGCTTAAAATTGATAGTCGACAAAAACTAATTGACGCTAACAAAGAAAATAAACTAAAGGTCCCTAGCTATTTAGCGATGAATGATATTTGTATAAGAAAAACAAACAAAAGACTAGACCATTTTTGTGGATTCATAAATCCAGCAACAAAACCAAGAAAAGATAATTTGGCAACGGATGCTGATTTATTAAATGAATTTAAAATTTGGTGTCAAGAAAACAATATCAAATCGCAAGCAGATTATGCCTCTTTTAAAAACAAGCCGGAAAATTATCCCTCGATGGTTTTACTCAATTTGAATTATACAGAAGATTTTATAACAGAAGTTTTAGGCTTATCAAAATATAAAAAACCGTCCAAAAAACAAATTTTCTTAACCCTAGAAGAAGCAAAAGCTATTTGCCAAAAAAATGGGATTCTAAAAATAAACCATTATATTTATTTTCAAAGGGAATACAACTGTCAAAATGAAACAAAATTGCCAGCTAGTATTCCTACTTACTATAAAATAAAATGGAAGGATTTTATAAAGCCTATTTAGTAGATTTTAAATGATTTGTGGAAATTTACCTTTCTTTATATTCTAAGATATAATGAATTTCAAGAAGAAAATAAAAAAGGAAAAGACTGAAAAACAAAAAAACCTTCTTAAAAAAGAAGGTTTGTCAAGTGATCCCAGAAGGATTCGAACCTTCGACCTACTGCTTAGAAGGCAGTTGCTCTATCCAGCTGAGCTATGGAACCATTTTCATAAATAATTTCATGAAAGTCGGGGTGGCAGGATTCGAACCTGCGGCCTCCTGCTCCCAAAGCAGGCGCGATAACCGGGCTACGCTACACCCCGAAGAAAAAAAAGCGGAGAGTAAGGGATTCGAACCCTTGGTACAGTTTCCCATACGCATGTTTAGCAAACATGTCCTTTCGGCCACTCAGGCAACTCTCCAAATTCAATATAATTGTATAAGAACTTTTCTCTTTAAGCGGTTGCAAATGTAACGTATGATTCTATTATTTACAACATTTTAAACCATTTTTTTAAATATAAATTTCACATTTTGATAAAAGGATTAAAAATCAATTAAATAGAAATAGATATTTTTTAAAATAAAATAATTTAGGGGATTTATTGAGAGTAAAAATGAATTTTACCTAAAAAATAGTAGATTTGCATAACAAACTAACAAACACAATTCAATACAAAATATTATGAATAAAAAAATAGTTATCGTTTCAGCCGTGAGAACTCCAATCGGAAGTTTTATGGGAGCTTTATCTACTGTACCTGCTCCACATCTTGGGGCTGCAGCTATCAGAGGAGCTTTAAGCAAAATCAATTTAGACCCTAATTTGGTTGATGAAGTTTTTATGGGTAATGTTGTTCAAGCGGGTGTTGGTCAAGCCCCTGCTAGGCAAGCAGCTATCTTTGCTGGATTATCAAATGAAGTAGCCTGTACAACTGTAAATAAAGTATGTGCCTCAGGAATGAAAGCCATTATGTTTGGAGCACAAGCTATCATGGCTGGTGATGCTGAAATTGTTGTGGCTGGAGGTATGGAAAACATGAGTTTGATTCCACATTATGTTCACATGAGAAATGGTGTTAAATTTGGCCCTACTTCGATGCAAGACGGAATGCAAAAAGATGGACTAGTGGATGCCTACGATAATAATGCTATGGGAGTTTCTGCAGACTTATGTGCGTCAGAATATAAAATTACACGTGAAGAGCAAGATGCTTTTGCAATTCAATCGTATGAGCGTTCTACAAAAGCTTGGGAAGCTGGTAAATTTGATACTGAAATTGTTCCTGTAGCAGTTCCTCAAAGAAAAGGAGATCCAATTATGGTGACTAAAGATGAAGAATTTACTAATGTTAGATTAGATAAAATCCCAACACTTAATGCCGTTTTTACTAAAGATGGAACAGTAACTGCAGCAAACGCTTCAACTATTAATGATGGGGCTGCAGCAGTAATTTTAATGAGTGAAGAAAAAGCAATAGCTATGGGATTAAAGCCATTGGCTTACATAAAATCATATGCAGACGCCGCTCAAGAACCAAAATGGTTTACGACTACTCCTGCAAAAGCAATTCCTAAAGCTTTAACTAAAGCTGGCTTATCAATTTCAGATGTTGATTATTTTGAATTTAACGAAGCTTTTTCAGTAGTAGGTTTAGCCAATGCAAAAATATTAGGATTGGATAATAATAAAATAAATGTAAACGGTGGTGCAGTTTCTTTAGGGCATCCTCTTGGATGTTCTGGTGCGAGAATCGTAGTTACTCTAATTAATGTTTTACAACAAAATAATGCTAAAATTGGAGCTGCAGCTATCTGTAATGGTGGTGGTGGTGCTTCTGCAATCGTGATTGAAAAAGCATAAACAAAATCAATTCCTAAATCAGATAAATGTTTGCCATTTGTAATTTATCATCTATTCCTTTGCGAATAGAACCTAATGATAGAAGCGAAATAGTTTCTCAAGTGCTTTTTGGCGAACATTTTGAAGTTGTAGAAAAAAACAATCAATGGTCTAAAATTAAACTTCATTATGATAATTATGAAGGTTGGGTGGATAGTAAACAATATCAAATAATTTCTAAGGAAAATTATGATACGCTTTGCAAAGAAGCTATCATTTTAAATTCAGATTTAGTTGAATATATTTCGGCTCCAAATAACATTTTAATACCCATTACACTTGGCGCTTCTTTATCTTTTTTAAATCATAATGATATCAATATTTATAATTATGAATTTGAAGGATTAAAAGCAAGCGGTATAAAACCAAAGTCAAGTATTGTTGATACTTCCTACATGTATTTGAATGCCCCTTATCTTTGGGGAGGAAAAACACCTTTTGGTATTGATTGCTCAGGATTTACTCAAATGGTTTATAAACTAAATGGATATAAACTACTTCGTGATGCCTCACAACAAGCAACACAAGGAGAAGTATTGAGTTTTATTGAAGAAAGCGAACCAGGAGATTTAGCATTCTTTGACAATGAAGATGGGAAAATAATTCATGTTGGAATTATGCTAAAAGACAATTACATTATTCATGCTAGTGGAAAAGTACGTATTGATAGATTAGATCATTTAGGAATATATAATTCCGAAATCAATAGGCATACGCATCGACTTCGTGTCATAAAGAAAATCATATAAATAAAAAACGTCTCAATTTCTTGAGACGTTTTTGGTTTTATAAAAATTATACATTATTGTTCAGCTTTTAAGGCCTTTACTTTATCTGTTAATTCTAGAAAATTATAAACCGATTTTAGATTGCTTTTTACTACATCGTTTTTCGGATCTAACTGATGTGCTTTCTCTAAAACAGGCATTGCTTTATTAAATAGTTTTTGTCTTTCTATTTTTAAAACATCGTACTGTTTTAAATCTTTTGCAGAATTTGATAATTTATTTATTTGTTCAACCAATTTGGAATCTGGTTTTAGGATTAAATCGGATAAATTCAAATAAGCATTGATGTAATCTGGCTTAATGTCTATTACTTTTCTATAATATTTTTCAGCTTCATCTAATTTATTTGCGTTAGCACTAGTCACACCAAGATTAAAGATTAAATCTGCATCATTTGGATTTTTTGCCAATGCTTCATTTATCAATCTTTGATAATTAACAAGGTCATTTGCTTTATAATAAATATCTGCTTCAGAAGTAATTAAACTTACATCTTCTGGATTTTCTTTTCTAGCTTCAGCAATAGCCGTTTTTGCTTCATCAGTTTTACCTTGTTGCACTAGAATAAGAGCAATATTTCTAATGATTTCGCCTTTTTTAGAAGGAAGTTTCTCTTCTCTTGGCAAAATATGCGTTCCAAGCGTAACCATATTATCTCTTTCTACTTTTGTTGCAAAAGATTCATCAGCATTAGAAGCTTTGTTTTTAGCAATATAATTTGTTCCTTCACCTGTATAATTTGCAGTTTTTAATTCTTTAAGGTGCTTTAAAGCATTATCATAATCTTGAGCATTCAAATCATAATTTGAAGCCAAATATAATTTTTCTTTATCTGTTTTATCCAATTGATAAATAGCATAAAGAACTTCAGAAGTTTGTTTGTATTTTATTGTTTTATCTAATGTTTTGTTCCCATCAAGAGCAACAACAATCTGCCATAAAACAGGCTTCATCTCAGTTACGTCTTTATTGATATCATTTGTAAAAATCTTTTTACCTGTTTTTTTCTCATAGTCTAAAGTAACATTATAAGCATTAGCCAAATCGGTAATTGCTTTTGGCGTTAAAAGTTTTGCCACTTGTTCGGGTTTAGCATTGGCACCTAGCACACTTATTTCAAGTTGAGGAGTAACTGCTTTATAAAAATTAAGATACACCTTATCGCCTTCTTCAGCAGCTACTGTTTCTAATTTTTTCAAATTAGTTTTATAAGAATCTAAATCTTCAGCTGAAGGAGTATCTCTATCATATATTTTTTTCAATGCTTTCAATTCATCCTTTTGCGCGAACGTTGCAACAGAAACTAATAATGCTCCTGCTATTATTATTTGTTTAATTTTCATAATGTAAATTTAATTGTTGGTTTTTGTTATTAATGAATAAAAGCTATGTTACCAAATAAAGAATAAGGAAACATAGCTTTTATATTATATTTTAAATTAAAAATTTATTCTTCAGAATCGTCATCTGCTTCTTCTGCATCATCATCTTGATTTTCTTCTGAATCATCTTCAACTTCATCTTCTATGATTTCGCTCGGGTCAACAATTAATTCTTCTCCATCAATGGCTATTGCTTCTTCTTCCTCGTCTTTCATAACTTTGGTTACAGCAGCAATAGAATCATTTCCTTTCAAATTAATCAAACGAACTCCTTGCGTTGCTCTTCCCATTACACGAAGTGTAGAAACATCCATTCTGATGGTTAAACCAGACTTGTTGATAATCATTAAATCATCGGCATCCGTAACAGTATTAATAGAAACTAATGCTCCTGTTTTTTCCGTGATATTTAATGTTTTTACTCCTTTTCCTCCACGATTAGTAATTCTGTAAACGGCTTCTCCTTCATCTTCTAGCTTCGTTCTTTTTCCATAACCATTTTCAGTAACAACTAACAATTGAGTTTCATTAATATTG
>CAIRMK010000099.1 GCA_903879645.1 uncultured Bacteroidota bacterium | reverse complement strand
TGACTGGAGTTCAGACGTGTGCTCTTCCGATCTATAATTTTCACCAAAAACTCGTTGACCAGCATTATAAGCTTCCATTAAATCAGCAACTGGTTTAGTTTTGGAAACCGCTACAAGTGTTACATGATTTGGAAGTTGGGATTTTATATGATGGAGATTTTCTTTTATTGACATTATGTAAAAGTGTTCAGCATTCAGTTATTTGTATTCCGTTTTAATATTTTTAAGATCAAAAATCGTTAATCTTCAATCGTTAATCTAAAGTTCATAAATCATCAAACCACTTCTAAACTTTGGTTCAATATAAGTACTTTTAGGAGGCATAATTAAGTTGTTATCCGCTAATGCTTTTATTTCTGAAATGTCAGATGGGTATAACATAAATCCTACTTCAAATTCCCCTTCATCAACCAATTCTTTAATCGTTAGAATTGATTGTTTTCCAGGAATGTATTCTATTCGTTCGTCATTTCTCAAATCTTCAATAGCTAAAATGGGTTGTAACACTTTATCATATAAAATCTGTGCATCTAGATTTTCTAAAATGGAAGGATTTTTATTCTCTTGTTTGTAAAATAAGGCATAAAAATTACCATCCAAATACATACCGAATTCAAATTTATCTTGTGGTTTCCACAGTTCTTGCTCTTTTGATTTTATAATAAAATGTTCTGATAATTTTTCTAGAAAATCTTCTTTAGAATGCCCATTCAAATCGCGAATAATTCGATTGAATTCATAGATTTTAACATTACTTTCTGCAATCAAAAAACTCATAAAATAATTCAGATTTTGCTTGCCTAAATGATTGTTTTCATCATATAATAATTCGGCAGAAGCAGAACGGTGGTGTCCATCGGCAATATACAACTCTGGAATTGTATCAAATTGTTTTTCCAACCAATTGATTTCTGCGTTAGAATCAACCTTCCAAAGAGTATGTTTTTCTTTATTTGTTGTAGCAAAATGATATATAGATTGCTCTTTTTTCTTTTCAATTATCCAACGATTCAATTCTAAATTATCGGGATATGTAATCAAAACAGGTTCGGTATTAAACCCTGTTTGGTGTAAATAATCTTTAAATAATTCTACACGATACTGCAGGGTATCTTCGTGTTTTTTGATGATATTATTTTTATAATCATCAATAGAAGTTCCAGCTACAATTCCTGTAAATATTTGATTTTTGGTCTGAATTTCATATAAAAAAAAAGTAGGCTTTTCATCTTCGATAAAAATGCCTTCATTTTTAAAATCTTGATATTTATGAGCAACTCCTTTAAAACGTTTGTCCAAAGTAATCTTTTGCGAATGCACATACGCAGGATTAATAACGTGTAAAAACGAATACGGATTGAAATCCAACCATGAAGCCAATTCAGCAGGTGAATAATCATCATAATTTCTACAAGTCACCAAAGCTACTTTATCAGGAGTTGGGCGAACGGCTTTGAAAGGGATTATTTTGCTCATGTTTTTAGTTTACATTTACAGTCACAGTTTTCAGTTAAGTTACTAGCTGAAAACTGTGACTGTGACTAATTATTTTGAAAATTGTTTTGCAATTTTCTCTGCTTTTTTACTCTCAGTATAATCATAAAAACCTTCACCCGATTTTACTCCAAGTTTTCCTGCCATTACCATATTTACTAAAAGTGGGCAAGGAGCATATTTTGGGTTTTTGAATCCGTCATACATTACGTTTAGAATAGAAAGACAAACATCCAATCCAATGAAATCGGCTAATTGCAACGGTCCCATTGGATGTGCCATTCCTAGTTTCATTACTGTATCAATTTCTTGTACGCCAGCCACTCCATTATATAAAGTTTCGATAGATTCGTTAATCATAGGCATTAAGATTCTATTGGCTACAAATCCAGGATAATCATTAACTTCTGTTGGTGTTTTTCCTAATTTTTCAGAAAGCGTCATAATTATTTTGGTCACTTCATCAGAAGTATTATAACCACGAATAATTTCAACTAATTTCATGATTGGCACTGGATTCATAAAGTGCATTCCAATTACACGTTCAGGATGTACAACTTGAGCGGCAATTTGTGTGATAGAAATGGAAGAAGTATTTGTTGCCAAAATAACATTATGATCACAAACATCACTCAATTGTTTGAAGATATTTAATTTTAAAGTTACGTTTTCAGTTGCTGCTTCCACCACTAAATCCGTTCCCACTACACCGTCTTTGATGTCAGTGTAAGTGATTATATTTCCAATTGTTTTGTGTTTATCCTCTTCGGTAATCGTTCCTTTAGAAACCATTCTATCAAGGTTAGCGGCGATTGTTGCCATTCCTTTTTCTAAAGATTTTTCAGAAATATCAATTAATTTTACGGTAAAACCACTTTGTGCAAAAGTATGAGCAATTCCATTACCCATAGTTCCTGCGCCTATTACAGCTATTGTTTTCATTATGTTAGTTTAGTTTGTTTTATTTTCATTCATAGAATCAATAATCATATAGGCCACTCTCAAGGCTTCAGTTCCATCTTCTAAGGTTACAATTGGAGTAGTATTGTTATTGATGGCATCAGCAAAAGTGTCCAATTCGTCTAAGATAGCGTTGTTTG
>CAIRMK010000098.1 GCA_903879645.1 uncultured Bacteroidota bacterium | reverse complement strand
GTTTGGATTTTTTTATGCTTAACGTATTCTTTATAATTAAACCATTAAGAGCATTAAGTTAGAGCTTAATTATCTTAATGCTCTTAATGGTTTAAAAATTATTTTGTGTCTCCTAGAACCATGATAAAACTTTTGTAATTCCGATGCACTAAAAAAAGCGATTTCTAACTGATTAAGAATCGCTAATTAGACAGTCTAAGTTAGCTTAATAGTTTACTTCGAAATTAAACATTAAAATTAGGAATAAGAATAAGTATTCAGTGTTCAATGAATGTTGAACAACGAATAAAAATTAACTAATAACGAATTGCCTAACAACAAGCAAAAACTTTAAAAGACTTTGATTTTGCAAAAGATATAAATCAAATAGTCCCGGTAGTAATGGAAATCATTTTTCTTATACTGCCATAAGTGACTAATTGAGGCTCTCGAAGGTTGCCTGATGCTCTAGAAGGCAATAGAAGAAAAGATTGGAACAGAAGAGAGAATTGCCGAGATGAACCCACGCAATCCATTGGCTGCTTATAATAATATGTGTTTTGAAAAGAGTACTTAATGAATAATTTGGTTTAAAAAATATCCCATAGCAACTAAAAAAGGGTGCTGAATTTAATTCAACACCCTCTTTCAAAATAGCATAACCTATTATAAAAATACTTTTCGAGTTAACGTCTGTCCGTTTTCAAGTTTTATTTTTACTAGGAGTACTTGATTTTTAGAAGTTATATTAGTAAAAGTAATTAGATTTTCACTTACATTATTTTCACTTACAATTTCTCTTCCCAACATATCATACACTACAACTGAATTTATTTTTTCCAAAGCCGATTTAATTGAAATTTTACTTTTTGATGGTGTTGCTACAATTACATTAGTATCAATACTATCAAAATTTAAAGTAAACAAACTACTGTTAGTATATCTCAATATAAACCTATTATTAAAATTCCCAGAATTTGAAAAGAAATCATATGATGATTGTCTTAAATCATGAATAATGTTTAATTCTTTATCTTCTAAATAAATATCATGATTGTTTTCAAACAATCCATCAACAGCAGCAATTGCAATTTTAAAATTACCCGTTGAAGGAATATTAATTCCCAATACAACTTGATCGTTAACATCAAATGGAACAGGTCTTCCTTGAATTGTCATATTTACCCCGTCGACAATTGAGTAAATATTTTTAGCAGATCCAATACTCGTATAAGCATCAAAAATTCTATCTCTACTTAAAGTTGCGCCAGTAATATAACCAACTAATGTTCGAACCGATTGATTATTTGAATCTACTAAATCAATCCAAATTCTATGTTTTTCACTTGACGAATTATTAGAATTCATGGTGCTAATCTTGTAAAACTGACTGTTATTATATGCCTTATTTCTCATGGCATTATTAAAGGTAACCGATTGAGTAGTTGATGCTCCATCATTCATTAAAATATAAAACCCTTGAGCAGCGGCAATATAACCATTAAAACCTGTAGGCCCACTTACCGTTCCTGTTCCATTATGAGTAATATAATCATTGGGTGAATAATTAGATTGGTAAGTGGCATAAAATGGACTTGGTACTGAAGAGGATGGGGGCGTTCCATGAGTCCATAAACGAATAGCCCCTTCAATATTTGTATTCGAGGATAAAAAATCAGTTACTTTAATTGACGAAGGATAGGGGTTCCCAATTAAATTCCAGTTATCATCGTTGTTTGTTATTATAGTTCCATTAGTTCCAGGATAATTAGTACCAGTATATGACCCTCTTGAAATGGAAGCTGTTATTATACCATTATTTGGTTTTCCGGCATTAAATGTTGCCGTTAAAGGTTGAGTAGAAGCATCAGTAAAGCTATTGGGTGACTTTACTGCATAGCCTCTAGCAACATCCATTGCGCCTGTTGCTAATACCCAATTACCTTGTCCTGCATTTGAATTAGTAACTATAGGATCCCATTTGTAAACATACCATGAGGGTGTTGTTGGAGAAATAGACCCAACATTAAAACCTTGAACAGGTGAAGACCAATAAACATAATCGCTTTTGTGAACGTTAACAGTTCGATCCATAGAAATAGAGCCCGTATCAATACCATCATCATTAATTTGAACTAAAGACCCATTATTTTGAATGGTTAGAGTACCATTTACCGTCAAATCATTTAGAATATTAAAATACCTACCTGAATTAATAGTTGCTGTATAACTTGAATTAACAATTAAACTACAAGCATCTATATCACCATTAGAAATTGTACTATAGGTTCCGTTGATGATGGCAACTTTAGTCAAATCAGGAGTTCCATTGGACCATGCAGATCCATTCCAAGTAGTAGAATTTATTTTTAACTGCGCAGCATCTGAAGCTATTGAACAAGTACCATTTTCAGTAACCTGACAATAAAATTGATACCCATCATATAAACTAACTGTTCCAGCCAAATTTAATGTTGATGCTGCAAATCCTGAACAGACTACACCCGCAAAAGAGTTTGAACTTACTGCTGTCCATCCTGTAGCTACTGCATTATTATAATACCATTGATAAGACAACGTTCCGCTATTTATTGGAGTTGCTGATACCGAAAAGGATGCTGACTTCCCACAAGCATTTACATCAGTTGGACTTGCACTTAAACTTGGTAATATTGAATTACTAGTGAAAGAAACTAATCCCAAATTAGAACACGATTCATTGGAATTGGTAGTCCAATCAGCAGCATTAAAAGTAGCTGATGGACCACTTGCTGAAGAATTTCTAAGAATAGAATATCCTTTTTCATTAGGACAATAAACGATGTCAACGGTAACATCATTCTTAGTCAATCTAATCTCATCATTTTCGTTAATTCCGTTTGCTTTAGCCACATAATTAAAAGTCAAACCGGCACAAGAGGAATCGGTTCCTAAATCGGCTAAATAAACTCCTCCAGGGGCAACAATTCCAGAAATATTAACAGTTCGAATACCTGTGGTTAATCCAATATCACCATAGCGAACTAATTTATAATCGGCACCAACAGCATCTAAATCGATTGGACTTGCAGTTGGATTATACAATTCCATATACCAAGAATTTCCAGCTAAGGAATCATACGCTTCAGAAATTATCAAATCGTTTAAATTATTTCCCGACGTACAAACACCAGATTTTGTTATTTGAGTAAAATTAGAACTCGTATAAACCGGACAACCTCCTTCAGTGATCGTAATAACGCCTGTAGTTACTCCAGATGGAACAGTTGCAATCAAAGTGGTCGAATTGACAAAAACAACTGTAGCTGAATTGCCATTAAATTTTACAGTAGTTCCAGCAGTAAATCCACTACCGGTAATTGTCACATCAGTACCAGAAGGACCCGAAGTAGGTGTAAAGCTTGAAACGGTTTGAGTAGGTGTGCACGCTGCAGTTATGACTACCGTATAATCCTCAACTTCTCCATCAAAACCAGTCAAACAAGGTGAGGAATCTCCGTTATAAGTGGCAATCACTCTCATTCTTGTAGCTCCAAGCGTAGCGGTAAGAGGAATAGTTATTGAAAGCGGTGAAACATTGGTTAAACCACTTGCAGTATTTGTAGCTGACCCCATACCAAAAGCCTCACCAGCATCTAGAAAATCGCCATCATGATTAAAATCAATCCAAGCAAATGCCAAAACGGTGTAATTACCATCCGTATTAATTTTCATCGATAATGGATATGTCACACCTTGTTGTAAATTAGTGGATTGAGTACCCGTATAATCACTATATCCCGAAGGCTTAGCTGTTGTGTTATTAATTGTATTTAAAGTTACATTAGTAACCGATGTATTATAAGTAGTTGTCCCTGATGAAGCACAGTAACTTCCTGCAGCAGTTATTCCAACATCATCAATATCTACGTTTCCGGAAGTTTTTGTAACATAGATAAATTGAACATATCTTGAAGTGCTTAATAATGACTTGCTTTCATTAATACATGAACTTCCTGAAATTGTGGTATAAGCCATTACATCAGACCAAGTTGTTCCATCTGGTGATTCTTGAACTTTAAAAGAACCTGTTGTTGGATTACTCCCTTTTATTGAATATGTCAATTGACTTGGAATACCACTAAACCATACTTTATAATATTTCCCAGTTGCTTGTGTTGATCCTCCATCATTACCTGAACATGCATAAGATGTAGTTCTATTTGTGCCGTTATCTGTCCAACCAGTTGGTGTAGTTCCCCATGCAGTTCTACTTAAAGGCAGAGTAGCTTGTCCCCACGAAAAAGCACTGATTAATAGCGTGACTAAAAGTAGTTTTAGCTTCATCTTAAGTAGTTTTATTTATTCTCAATTAACATTAGCTTTGAGTCTACAAAATTAAGTGTAATTTGCAGAATTTCAATACTTTTGTATTATTAAATTATTAACAAATACTAGACCAATCTACTGTTTTGAACTCAAAATCAACTAGTTCTATCGATGAAATTGTACAAAAGTTAGAATACTATTGTTCCTACCAAGAGCGTTGTCATTTGGAGGTGCAAGAAAAATTGCGGGGTTTCATACTCTCAGAAAACGAAAGAAACCAAATTATCGTGCACTTAATCGACACCAATTTCCTAAACGAAGAACGCTTTGCGATGGTGTTTACTATCAGTAAATTCCACCAAAAAAAATGGGGTAAAATCCGAATCAAAAACGAACTCAAAGCCCGAAAAATATCCGATTACCTCATCACCAAAGCCCTACAAAGTATCCCAATGGGGGAATACTATCAGTGTTTTGAAACCCTTTCCGAAAAAGTTTGGGACACCATCACCGAGAAAAACGAACTTAAAAAACGCAAGAAATTCTGCGACTCCCTCTTGCGAAAAGGCTGGGAAAGTGAAACCATCTACCAAAAAGCCAAAGAATTAGCCAATACCGCCAACTAACAGATAAAAAACACCTTTGAAGTACATTCGATTAAAACTCTTTTCCCCAAGTAGTACATAAAATAGAGGATAATGAAACAGCTATTTCAACTTCTTCGGTCCAATTAGTAAAAACGTCAGTTCGGTTTTTTGTGCAGTGAAAACGGAACAAAAAAAGTATCGAGAACCTTTTTCAATTAAATTTTCCTTGCTCTTCATAAGATTGTAGATCGAAAATCTCACGAACAGAGGAATAAACAACCTCAAAAACGAACAACAACCAACGGATTATTTTAATATATTTGGAAAATAAAGTACCATCGGAAAGAGCATTTATTTTTTAGAATGAAACAGAAGATTAAAAAATATTCGGTAGGGTTATGTATAATCACCTCAGTGGTGTTAATTATAATAGCCAGCGTATTGTATCCAGGGGGCTCCATAGTGGATAAGAACGCAATAGGATTTGACTGGACTAAAAATTTTATAAGCAACCTATTTGCCGCAAAAGCGATAAACGGGTTGGAAAACCCCGCTAGAGTTTGGGCAACTATCGGAATAGCTTTCCACTCCTTGGGCTATGGCATCTTTTTTATACACATGGCGAAAAAGATAACAACAAAAAATGCCACTAGAGTTTTAAAAGCAATTGGTACAACCAACATTCTTTTTACTTTCTTAATTGCAACTCCCATGCACGATAAGATGGTAATTCTATCCAGCACTTTGTTTCTGATAGGCCTATTTTATATAACGGTTTACCTCCTAAAAACGAAATTGCACCTATTCAAATGGGCTTGTATAAGTTGCTTATTGATTTATTACTTTATTCTTATATGGTTGCGGCAATTGGGGCGTAGTAGCCATCATGCAAAAGGTCTGTTTTTTAAGTTCAATGTTACTGGTGATAGGACTAGAATATTATACAAAACAAGAAGATTTTAGTATGACTAAACAAAATTCCCCAGCCCAATAGAAAACAGAACTGCTATTTCATAAAAAAACCATTCCGAAAATGGAATGGTTTTTTTATTTTGAAAAGAAGCTTATTTCTTTTTGTTTTTGGCTTTCTTTTTCTTTTTTGCTTTCGCTTTTTCTAGTTTTTTGGCTTTCGCTTTTTTAACCTTTTTTTCTTTCGCTTTTTTATCTTTCGCTTTCTTTTTGGCTTTTTTAGCTTTTTCCTTGTCTTTTTCTTTCTCTTTTTCTTTCTCTTTTTTCTTTTTCAATTTAAGCTTGTGTTTCGCTTTTTTTATTTTAGCTTTTTCCTTGTCTTTGTCTTTTTCTGATGTACTCATAATTTCTGTTGTTAGCGTTATTTCTTCAATTACAGAATTGTCTTCTTC
>CAIRMK010000097.1 GCA_903879645.1 uncultured Bacteroidota bacterium | reverse complement strand
ATTCATAACTGCACTTCTCTACAAAAACGTTTGATTCTAATTCAATCAATTTTTCATAAACTATTTTTAAATTAATTCTGAGATTACAAATTTCAAACAATGAATCATCTATTGTGTTTTTGAATTTTAATTCTTCTCTACTAAAAGCTCTAAAATTTGTGAATATTATTGCTGGAAGAGTTGTTATTAAATATCCTATCAAATATTGTTTTTCTTTATTTTTTATACTCTCCAAAAAATCAATTTCAAAATTTTTCAAGTTGGTAACCAAAGTAGAATATTCATAAATTTTCTCAAATGAAAAAAAAGTTTTTTCCATTGGATAAAGAAATATTGGAAATGAAGATTTATCGTAATACATTGCAGTTTGTTATGATAATGGACACAAAATGGACACACGAAGATAATAAAAAATCCCGAAACCTTGTATATCAAGTGTTTCGGGAAGTTAAGAGTGACCTCGACTGGATTCAAACCAGTAACCTCTTGAGCCGTAATCAAGTGCGCTATTCAGTTGCGCCACGAGGCCTTTTTTGTGGGTGCAAATATAGGTATAATTGTGTAACTTGCAAACCAAAATTAATATAAAATAAAAAAATATGTCTCTTCAGAAATACATCCGTGATATTCAGGATTTTCCAAAACCAGGCATTGGTTTTAAAGATATAACACCACTATTAATGAGTCCTCAGGCTAGAAAAGAAACACTAGAAGTTTTGCTTTCAACCCTTAAAGATAAAAAAATTGACAAGGTAATAGGAGTTGAAAGCCGTGGTTTTTTCTTTGGCATTTTACTTGCAGATGCTTTACAAGCAGGTTTTGTTCCGGTACGTAAACCGCATAAATTGCCTTTTACTACTATTTCCGCTTCTTATGATTTAGAATATGGTACAGATACCTTAGAAATGCATATTGATGCTATTCATAAAGGAGATAGAGTATTAATCCATGATGATGTTCTCGCTACAGGCGGTACTGCTAATGCAGTTTGTGAATTAGTAGAACAACTTGGGGGTGAAATAGTACAATGTAACTTTCTTATGGAATTAACTTTCTTAAATGGTAGAGAAAAGTTAGGAAGCAATGCGATTTTCGCAGCTATTACTTACTAGTGATAGTGATTAGTGTATATAGTTTTTTATTTATTTTAAACTTCTAGTAGTAACATAATAGCGATAGGCTAATAGTGCCAATTGCCACTTTTTAGCTTTGGAGGGATCTAACTGTTGTTTAGTAAAACTAGGCAAGACTAGTTTATTGAGCTTGGCTAATAGTTTGTACATCGATTTATCGTTTTAAGCTAAAATGACCTTTAGCACTCCTGCCATCATCAAAATTGATATAATACCAATAGTCATCAGCAGGTGCTAATTTACCGTTGTATGTTCCATCCCAACCAGGGCCTACAGGTGAGATTTGCTTGATTAATTTGCCATATCGATCGAAGATATGAATTATAGAATTGGTGTAAAATTGCCCATTAGCGCCTTTAATATTCCAAGTATCATTATACCCATCACCATTTGGCGTGAAGTATTGAGGAACTCCAAGAACCGATATGGTTTGTTCTGTAATCCCACAACCATTTAAATCTTTGACATAGACGGTATGAATTCCCCAAGGCACATTCTCGAAGTAATTAGACGTTTGATAAGGGCCATAGGAATCTTCGATACTATATACATAATCGCCGTTGCCAGAAACAATAACTTCTACGGTATTGTTATCTGTTAAATCAACCACGTGTATTGAATTTATTGCAGCAATAACAGAAGATTTCACTATTATAGTTCTAGTTTTAATACAACCAAAACTATTTTTTACATCCACCGAATAGGTACCTCCTGTATTAACAGTTAAAGAATAATTGGTAGCGCTTGGAAGTAGCACACCATTTAAATACCATTGATAGCTATAACTACTAGTTGGAGTTCCGTTAAGTACTCCCGCATTAATAGTTACTGTAAAGGCGGGTAAATTAGTACATACCAATTCATCCGCCCAACCATTAGGGTTCAAATCAATTTTTGGAGTTGGATGAACCACAAAACTTAATGTAGTTGTGGCTGTACAAGTGGTATTGATGGGATTGGAAATGGTAACCAATACATTTTGAGTAGTTGTGTTGAAAGGGTTAGGTAAATGATTCAATACCGTTCCGTCTTGCAAAGTAAACGAAATAGTCATTCCAGTTTGAGCACCGAGCAGAATTGATTCATAAGTTGTCGTATTAAATGGATAACTACCATCTTGCAACGCTGGATCTATCTCGTCATCACATTGTATTAGTGAAGCCGTAAAAGAAGTTGGTGTGAATACCTGCGGTAATTTATCCACTACAAACTGGATCGTTTCTTCATCATAACAAGGACCATTAGAGGCTTGTGTGACATTATTAGTTACCCGAACAGTAATGGTTTGTGAGGTGTTCACAGTAAACGTAGGTATTGGATTGATTATAGTACCCGTAGCATCATAATAGGTCACTGTTTTATTCGTTTGTCCATTTAATATTGAGGCTTGTAATGTTGATGTATCAAAAGTATAACTACCATCTTGATCATCATCACAATGACGAATAGTGTTAGTTGCATTTACGGGTGTGGCGACAGGAAGAGCTTCTACTGTAAGTGTAATAAAAGGCCCAAGACCATAACATCCTTGATAATTATTACTATCCACTCGAACATAAATCAGCATCTGATTTAAAGTAGTATTTCTATAAGATGAAATAGTTGTAATCGAATTAATTTGTGCCAATGCATCGGCATTAGAAGCATAGTAGCTTATGGTATAGTTTGAACTTGGTGGAGGTAATATAGCATTGATATCATTGGTTACACTACTAAAATCGAATACTGCAGTTCCGTCAGTATCTGTTGAAACTCCCGTTATGGCATCATCACAAAGCGTAAAATTTCTATGAAAAGTAGCTGCATTAATTTGAGTTACAGAAACCACTAAATTGATTTGAGCTACTCGGAAACACCCATTAGCATTTTCGACACGAACATAGACCACATCGTTAAATGCAACGGGGTTGGTATAAGCAATAGGATTGTTTATTTTAACCGATACATCATTTGTATTAGCGCCAGCAAAAGTGGTAAAATAAGTAAAAGTTTCCGCAGCAT
>CAIRMK010000096.1 GCA_903879645.1 uncultured Bacteroidota bacterium | reverse complement strand
AGCTTCCGTCTTCAAGGGCTGAAGCAAGTACTTTTTCTAAGTCATCAATACATTCTTTGGGGCGAATGTCTTTTACATTCATTGCTAAAAATTCTTCTTTAGTATAGCCATATTTATCACACGCAGCATCATTGACTAATACAAAATCAAAGGTTTCTAACTCAAAAATAAATTTTGGAATTGGACTATGATTGAATAAATTTATATATTCAGCATCTGTTTTGTCTTTTAATTCAAATATTTGTTTATAATTGGAGTGTATTTCTCTGATGTTCTTTTTAACAACTAGATATAGAAATAGTGAAGTAAATATTATGAATAGTAAGTCTTCTTCTTTTTCAATAGTTACACATAATTCAGAATTTGGTATTGCTATTTTTAGTAAATAATTAATAGAATAACTGTAGATAATGCTAATAATTGCATATCTGATTACAATTTTAAAAGAGTAGTCTTTAGTTAAACTTTTTTTATCGTTTTTCATATTTTTTAATGTCACTGATATCTTTTACAATGTAAACTTAGATATAATTATTGCTTAAACAAGCATAATCTATTGATATCCGATGTAACACTTTTTACTATAGATAAATGAAATAAAAAAGCAGACATTTTTCATGTCTGCTTTTTGGTTTTTCTCTTATTAAATTTTATGTGATATTAAGAATCAAAATTGATGATCCATTCAATGCCATACTTATCTCTAAACATGCCAAAATAAGTTCCCCAAGGACTGTCACCAATTGCTCCTTCAATTTCACCTCCTACTGAAAGTCCATAAAATAATTTATCTGCTTCTTCTTTACTTTCTGTACTAACTGAAATTTTACTTCTGTTTTCATTTTCACTTACGCGTCCCAAGAAACTAGGAACATCATTGGCTATTAAAACATTGTTGCCAATAGGCAAAGCAATGTACATTATTTTATTAGCCTCATCTTCTGGTATAGTAAATTCGTCACTGGCTAGGTCTTTGAATCGCATGATTTTTGAAAACTCACCGCCAAATACCGATTTGTAGAATGTAAATGCTTCTTCGGCATTTCCGTTGAAGTTAATGTGTGGATTGATTAGTGCCATTGTTTTATTTTTGAGTTATTAAAATTAAATTTGGTTTGATTATTTATTATAAAACCAGCTTTTAATTTAAAACAAAAATATATAAAAATCACATCGTTAGGATGTGATTATGGCTTTATTTATTTTGCTGCTAAACCGTTAGAATAGTTCTATAATTTATTTTTTTTCTCTTTCACCACCTCGATAACTTTATTAATCAATAACCAACCAAAACATAACATAAATAGGATTTGGTAAATACGAACATTTTGATATCCTGATTTAAAACTATCAATTGCAATTCCAATGATACACAGTACATAGAATACAATTATTATTGTATTTTTCATATTACTTTAAATTTTATTTAAACTACTTTTCGAAATTTCTAAATTATCTTTGTTATGGATGCTTTAATTTTTATTGATTTAAAGCGAATTATTACCAAATATAGCTATTAACTACTGTTAAATTGAATATCTTAAAACTTTTAAGAAATATTTAATTTTTTGCATAAAACATAAAAAAATCACATCGTTAGGATGTGATTATGGCTTTATTTGTTTTGTTGTACAGATTGCAATCTTGGTTGTTGGGGTGATTAGTAGTATGAGATTCTTCCGTTGTCGGAATGACAAAGTAATACTTTTTAAAGTAAATCATAAATGTACTACCTTGGCCTTCTTCGCTTTCTAATTCAATATGCCCACCCATGGTTTCCACTTGATATTTAGTAGTATATAAACCTATGCCATTGGCATCATCATTTTCATGAAAAGTTTTATACATACCAAAAAGGTCTTCGCCATGTTTTTCTAAATCAATTCCTATTCCATTGTCCGCAATTGTCAATACTACTTCCTCATTTTGGGTACAACAATTCAATTCAATAATTGGATCTCTGTCGGGATGTTTGTATTTTATGGCATTGGTAAGCAAGTTAACCAAAACACTTTCAATGTAGGCAGGATTGCTAAGAATAGTAGTGTTACCATCAACATGGTTCTTGATAGTTGAATGACTATTCCTGATTCTAATATTTAATGTTGAAATAGCTTTAACTATTTCGTCATATAAATTGATAGCTATGGGCTCTATATTGCTCATGTTTTGTACCTGAACAATTTCAATTAAATTTTTTATGGTATTCGTAAAGTTGTCTGAAGTCTTTTTGATAATTCCAATAATTTTTGCTTGGTCCTCGGGAGAATTGAGTTCATCCAGCAACTTTATCATTCCAGAAAAACCTTGAGCATAGTTTTTAAAATTATGAGAAACAATATTAGAAAAGTTCAAAAGTCGTTTGTTTTGATTTTCAATTCTTTCGTTGGCTTCAATCAATTCTTTTTCTAACAGTTTTATTGATGATATGTTGCGAAAAAATGCATAAAAACCCATTACTTCTCCATTAACAATATCTGGGCAAAATTTAATAAAAAGATAACGGATGCTGTCATCTGGCAAAATAAATTCACTTTGAAATCTTTGAACAGCACCATCCAATGCATTATTAATATAGGGAAGATTTCTTTCAAATAAAGAAACACCTAATAACTCATCAAGTTTAATTTTATCAATTATCTCTTCTTTTGTTCGACCTGAATTCTTGGAAAGCTCTGCATTTGCAAAACGACAAACAAGGTCTTTGTCCCAATAGGAAACCATTGAGTCAGTTTGTTCTGTAGCACTATATGCTAAAAGAGCTAGTTTTTCAATTTCCATATTCTCCATTCTGGTTGTATTAAATAGATTACTTTATAGTAAATAATTACCAAATATAACAATTAACAACTGTTAAATTTAATAATATAATACTTTTAATAAATATT
>CAIRMK010000095.1 GCA_903879645.1 uncultured Bacteroidota bacterium | reverse complement strand
TATTTGAGAAGTGTGTTTGTTTTTCTTAAATTAAATGGGTGGGGACTTGATGTAGAAATATATCACCTCACCCATTTTTATTATTTTTTTATTGTTTATTTAAATATTAATTATATATTTGCAAATAAAATGGAAAATGAAGTAAGAATATATACATTATCACACCCAATAACTAATGAAGTTAGATATGTGGGTAAAACGGTTGAATCTTTGGAAGAAAGATTGCGTAAACATATATCAAGAAGAGATAATACATATAAAAGCAATTGGATAATTTCTTTGAAAAGGGAAGGTTTAACTCCAAATATTGAATTACTTGATGAATGTTCTTTACTTGATTGGCATTGGCTTGAAAAATATTGGATTTTACAATTTAAATGTTGGAATTTTAAATTAACAAATATTTGTGAGGGTGGTAAAGGAAGTGATGGATTGAAACATTCTATTGAAAGTAAAGAAAAAATAAGTAAATGGCACAAAGGTAAACAATGGAGATTAAATGCTGTTCTTACTGATGAAACCAAAGAAAAAATTAGATTAGGTAATTTAAATAAAAAAAGAAATGTTGATTCAGTAAATAAAATGATAATAACTAAAACTGGCATGTCAACTGGTGTTGGAAGAAAACATACTATGACACATATAAATAATATTACTGATGGTATGATTAAAACAAAAGGAAAGCCAGTGTTACAATATGATATAAACATGAATTTTATTAAAGATTGGAAATCAATATCAACTGCTTCAAAAGCATTAAAAATACCTAACAGTAATATTGTTAATGTTTGTAAAGGTAATAGAAAAACGGCAAAAAATTTTATTTGGATATATAATTAAAAATTATAAAATTATGGAAAATTTAGTATTAACAAAATCAAGTTTAGATTTAATTAAATCTTCAATTATTCAGGGACTTGAAATAGCGAGCGGAAGTCGTAGTTCAGCAACTTACTATCATTCAAGAGACGAACAAATGAAGGCAATACAAGGTCAAGTTGAAAAATTGTATAAACTTTCAAAAGAACTCCCATTGATTATAGCTTCTCAAAAAGGTGCTACTGGTCAATTCGTATCAGAGGTATTGCTTAATGAATTTAAGCAGACTTTAAGGGGTGGAGCATGTAATATTGTTAATCCAATTGATTGGTATGATAATGGCATTAGTGATAAAGCCGTTCTTTCAGCATTGAATAATCTCGTTGTTGATAACGGTCTTCCATATGCACTTCGTCTTTTCATTGAATTGAAAAATGATAAAGTTAATAATGAAAGATCAAGAAAAATTATACTTGGTTTCCTTTGGGGTCAGCCAAACATTGAATTCTATGCAATGAAATATCGTAATAAAATTGCTAAAATTTTAAGACATGCTTATGGTCAGAAGAAAACTTCTATATTACTTTCAATTGCACAAAGAAGTGTAATGGTTGTTGGTTCTAATGTTGGCTACCTTGTTGCTTCTGACAGAGAAATGAAAATTATGAATGAATTTATTTTAAAATATTTTAATGGTGATGCTGTAAAGGCATTTAAGTTATTACTTTTCATTTTTAAAAAAGATGCTGGTGTTAATTTCTATGACCTTCCTCTTTTAACTGAATACCAAACAGCAAAGATTGACATAAGAGGTATTAAAAATGTTCCAGAAGAAGTTTTGCTTGGCTTAATTTCATCTGTAAAACACCCACAGTACCACACAATGT
>CAIRMK010000094.1 GCA_903879645.1 uncultured Bacteroidota bacterium | reverse complement strand
TTGATTTTAATAAATTTAAAAATAATCTTGAAAAAAAGTTGGTGAATATTGGGACTTGGATGAGAATTTTTAGTTCTATTTATAGTAGATGCAATTAAATCTATGCTATTAATGTCTGTAATATTAGTGGTGTCTTCAATGGTTAAGCCAGTATTTAAATCAACTACTTTATATTTAGCTATAACTTTATCTCTGTAAAAAAATTGATTGCCTAATTCGGTTGTAGGAACATGTTCAACTTTTGTTAAATAAAAAGTTATTTGCTTATTGTCCCAAGTGCCTTGCCAAATGCCGAGATAAGGGTCAAATTCATGATACATATCTTTTGTGTATGAACCGCTTGGTGCGTCTGGTGAATTAAGAGGAAAAACAGTTTGTGCACAACTTAATAAAGTTTGCATTAGGAGACTTATGATGATTATTTTTTTCATTTTTTATAGATTTAAGGTATGATGTTATAATCTAAATGAGCATGTCCATATCCCAGATAGCGCGGATTTGCAATCCGTGCCCACAATCAACATCAAAACAAATCTAACAAAATAACTTTTAAATCATTCTCTAAACCTGCATAATTTTTTGTGCCTAACTATTTAATAAAAAACTACAACTTTTTATCGTTGTAGTTTGTGTGTTTTTATTCTCTTTGTGGTCACGGATTGCAAATCCGCGCCAGCTGGGTGTATATTTAATTAATGGCGATTATGCACACGGTAACTTTGGCAGTGGTGGCACGTTTAACAACTTTTCGGAATTTGCTTTTGAAACCATGAAAAAATACATCCTAAAACTAGAAGAAGAAAATCAAACCTTAAAAGACCAATTAAGTAATCTATAAAAAAAATCAAACCCCATTTAACATTTGCTAAATGGGGTTTGTCTCAACTTAAAAGCGGTTTAAGCTTTCTTTTTTGGAGTTGGTTTTTTGCGTTCGCTTTTCTTTGTTCCTCCAGCCATTTCATACTGGGAACTGTTTTTACCATATTTGGTAGCTACGCCGGTTAATACTCTTTCATTCCAGTCTTTTACAACATCAATTTGTGCAATACATTCGTTATACAAATCATCTATTGTGCTTAAAGCAGTGTTGTAAATACTTAATTTTTTAGATAACGTAATTACCTGTGTTTCATAATTAGAAACTGTAATATCGTTTCCTAAATCTAAAGCTGGGTCAATACTTTTAACCGCAGCTAATCGAGTGTTACCTTTGTCAAGGTCGGGCACTCTTACTAATTTTTTTCTTGCCATTGTTTTTAAATATTTAGAGTTATACTTAAAAACATTATTTCAAATTAAATGCCAAAATTGTAGTTAATTAAATTAATTTATAAAAAATTAACATTTTTAATGGATATTTATATTTTTTTTAAGACATATTAAATTAGTAGTTCACAAAATTAGATTAGTAATAAGCATTATCTAATTGGTAGTTCATCAAATTAGATTAGTAATAAGCATTATCTAATTAGTAGTTCATCAAATTAGATTAGTAGTAAGCATTATCTAATTGGTAGTTCACAAAATTAGATAAGTAGTAAGCATTATCTAATTAGTAGTTCATCAAATTAGATTAGTAATAAGCATTATCTAATTAGTAGTTCATCAAATTAGATAAGTAGTAAGCATTATTAAATTAATAGTTTATCAAATTAGATTAGTAGTTCACAAAACTAAATTTGTATTAAACTAAACAAAAAAATCCCGAACATGAGCTCGGGATTTTATATATATCTAAAAGAAAGGAATCTACTAATAGAATTCTAATCTGTTATCATCAATTTTAGCATCTGATTTTAAAGCTGGAAAAACTCTTCCTGAAGCTTGAGCAGCATTTGCTTTTAATTTAGTAACATAATCATCATATTTAGGCAATTTAGGAGCTTTAGTAACAGTTTTAGTCATTACTACAAATACACCAGAATTTCCTTCAATAGGGGCCGACACCTTATTAGCAGCGGTTCCAAAAGCAGCACCTACAACCTTAGGTTCAGCACCTACACTAGGTAAAACAGCATTTTCGACTGATGCAGCAGGCACATTTTGAACTGTAGTTGCATTGGCTTTAGCAATAGCGTCTAATGAAGAACCTTTCATCTTAGCCATTATTTTTTCAGCTTTCTTTTTGTTTTTGATAATTCCTTCAACAGAAGGTTTAGCATCTTCAACAGACATTAATCCTTTTTCATTTATTTTTTTCAATCGAGCAATGATGTTTCCAACATTTACAATTTCAAATCTTTTTACATCACCAACATTAGTGTCTTTGGTGTAAGCCCATTTAATGATTTGTCTTTGATTTCCTGCTGCACCAAAAGCTTCGTCCATTGCTTTAGCTTTGATTGCTGGATTTACTGTAAGTTTAGCTGATTTTGCAACCGCAGCAAAATCTTTATTTTTATTAGCATCCATTTCAAATTGAGTCGCT
This sequence comes from uncultured Bacteroidota bacterium, assembly GCA_903879645.1. Lineage (GTDB taxonomy): Bacteria > Bacteroidota > Bacteroidia > Flavobacteriales > Flavobacteriaceae > Flavobacterium. The sequence goes on along the minus strand of CAIRMK010000094.1, from coordinate 1,338 downwards.
TTGGTATAAGTTTCATTTGAAGTAGCTTCCGATGGTTGAATTTTTTGAGCAACGGTAGCCAAACGAATTGCATCTTGCTTATCAGTAACATTAATAATATGGTATCCAAATTCAGTTTCTACTAAACCAATTTTTCCAACAGGATTATTAAAAACAAAGTCATTGAATGGTTTTACCATTTGACCAGGACCAAAATAGCCTAAATCCCCACCTTGTTGCGCAGAGGAATCATCCGAATTAGTTAGCGCTAACATCATGAAGCTTCCTGGGTTTGCTTGAACTTGAGCCAATAACATATCAGCTTTAGCTTTAGCTTGCTCTTTCGTTCTTTTCTCTTTTTTGTTAGGCACTTTAGTTCCTTCCCAGCTAATTAAAATATGACTAGCTTTTGCTTTAGCTCCAGCTTTTCTTCCCATTGCTTTAGAAAGACAGTAGTATTTCCCATTAATATAAGGGCCATAAATTTCGCCAGTAGGCAAATTAAACAATTTATCAGCATGTTCTGCTGGCAAATCTTGTTTGGTTACATAAGTAGAATCGTATGGTTTATCAGAGTTAGCTCCAACAAATTCAGCAATATTTGTAGCCGATTTAAAACTAGGTAATGTATCGTTTTTACTAGTTTCTTTATTGTAAACTACACTTCCAGAAAGTAAACCATTGATTTTAGTTTTTATTTCTTCTTCGTCTTTTGCAGAAGGTTTGTCTTCAATTAAAACATATTCGATTTCACGAGTTTCATCCGATTTGAATTTTTTCTCGTTTTTCTTCATGTAATCTAAAATATCAGCATCAGTAACTTTAATTTCGCTATCTTTTATGGTAGAATACAACACAGATACAAAGTCAAAATTGATTTTATCAGCATCCAATTTATATTTGAATTTTCCATCAGCATTAGTAACATACATCCCAGCTTTAATCATTGTGCTATAAATTTGGAATTTAGAATTAACTTCTGCATCAGTTTGTCTGTCTTGAAAAGCTTTAGCCTGTTCAGGATTTGATTTGAAAAATTCTTTAAATTTCGCAATATCAAATTTCCCTAATTGATTTAAAAATTGAGGGTTTTGACCAATATTTGGGTCTTTTTTGAAAACTTCAATAATATTATTTTCACTAGTACGAATACCTGCTTTTTCAAATTGATTGGTAAATAATGCTAATGCAATTTCTTGATCCCAAATTTGATTAGCGGCTTGGGTTTGAGTCGTTGACTGCCCATTTTGACCGTTCTTCTCAGCATTTGCTACTTTGATTCTAAATTGGTCAAATGAAACATCTTTACCATTTATACTACCAACGTTTTTTGATTGACTTCTCATCCCTTTTGTGAAC
>CAIRMK010000093.1 GCA_903879645.1 uncultured Bacteroidota bacterium | reverse complement strand
TCTACCCGCATAAGGATCATCAGCCGTACCTACACTATAATAATTCTCATACATATATTTTTGATATGGAGTCATTTTAGCAGGATCTTGATCATTAAATGCAAAATCACCTATGCTTCCTCCACCTTTTCCGCCTTTACCAGCACCCGGCTTAACACCAGTTTCATCTGCAAGTATAGCCAAACGAACTCTAATAATAGAATCTTTAACCCATTCAACGAATTGACGGTATTCACTATTAGTAATTTCGGTTTCATCCATATAGAATGATCTAACAGTAACTGTTTTTGTAGGAGCATCCTGAACATTAGCTAAATCATCATCTGATTTACCCATGATATAAGCACCACCAGGAACTAAAGTCATTCCGTATGGTTTCTCTGGATGCCATTTTTTACCTTTTACTCCAACTAATTCGCCTTTGTCGCTAGACTTTCCACAGCTCACTAATAGAGTTAAAACAGATGCAAATGCAATGAACTTCTTCATATAAGTTTGGGTTAATTATGTATTCTTAATTTAAGGGCGTAAACCTATTCATTATTTTTTAAAAAAACAATTAATTATATCTTAAAATTTCGATTTACCGACCAAAAATACAATTAAATATCATTTTTCAAAACAAAATAGTCGATAAAGCGCACATTTTTACGATTACGTACTTTTTTTATTGTTTTTAATATCTTTTATCTTACAAATTAATGTTCCCGTAAGATTTTTTATTCTTTATTTCTATTTACAAGATACTCTTTCTTTGTGCTTTCCACCAACGTTCAGGCAACTCCTGATTGCAAGCGGCTAAGTAGTCGTCATGAGTACATGGTAATAACGTATTCTTTTTTAATTTATTGTGTGTATTTGTAAAAAAAGGTATTTCTATCCACCATCTTTCCGTTTTATCACTCTTAAAAAACACAATATCCTCATTTTCAAAAGGAACGGTATATTTAATATAATTTTCTTTGCTTCCAAAAGGATATTCATTGGAACGATAATGTACGCCTTCTATAAAATACCAAATAATTTGTGCAATCAAAACAGCTTCTTGTTTGGAATTATTGTAATTGAAAATCCCTAAACAGGAAACTTTATCACTAATCCCAGAGTAGCGCGATAAGGCACAAATTTCTTTTCCATTAAAACCATTGGGTTGAAAATTATGAAAATTTCCAGAATCAGACGATTTAACAGATGATAAATCCAAACTTACTAAATCTGCGTCTCTAAAAACAGGCTCCGCAATAGAAATAGTATTACAAACCTCTCCTAAACGGTAGGCATCAAAAAACAATTTATCTATTAAATCCACTTCTTCTTGTGAATTATAATAGGTTTGATATCCTATGTTACTAAAATTAAAAAGATTGTTTGGCTCTTCAATAATTATCTTAGACAAATACGACTCCGATGAAATAGACCCCTCTTCTTTTCCAAAATCAAATTTATGATCAATAGAAACCAAATTAACCATTTGTTCTAAATCGTCATAACCTCTATACAAAGCATAGGTTAAATCTTGTGACCCTCCTATTATAATTGGTATGATTTTGTGCTTTAATAATTTTGAAACTACTTTTTGAACGGCAAAATAGGTGTCCTCTTCTGAATTCCCTGGTAAAATATCGCCCAAGTCCGCAATCGTTTTACTCCAGTTCCCTGGAAAAAGGCTATACAATTGCTTTCTTACATAGGATAAATCCAAATCATTAGACTCACTATGACCGCCTCTATTTTCCAAAATGCCAATTATAGCAAGGTCGACTTTTGTCACATCTGGAAAATCATGTTCAGTATGAAACACGACTTTACTAGACAAATGTTGAGAAGACAATCGTTTGATATCAATAAGTAAATCCGTGTCTAGCGGTGCAAGAAAATCAAATTCCATTGGTTATTTCTTTTTTGCAGTTGTTTTTTTAGCAGGAGCTTTCTTGGCAGCCGTCTTTTTAGCTGGGGCTTTCTTTTCAATCATTTCTTGAACTTCTGCCAACGTCAATTTTGAAGCATCAACATCTTTACTCAATTCAATTTTTATTTTCCCCTTGGTAATCTCTGATCTTCCCCAACGTGCTTTTTGAACTAAAATTCCTTCTGCCGCCCAATTGTGAATTACTTTATCGATGTCTTTTTGTTGCTTTTCTTCAATCAATTCTTTGATATCGGACTGTGATAAGTTATCAAAATTGTATTTTTTGTTTACATTAATAAAAATACCATTCCATTTTAAGAAGGGACCAAAACGACCTACTCCTTTTTGAACCGGTAGATTATCATACGTTCCTATTGGAGCATCGGCTTGTTGTTTTTCATCAATTAATCCTTGTGCTATTTCCATAGTAGCATCCATAGGATCCATTCCTTTTGGCAACGAAATAAATTGAGTTCCAAATTTTACATAAGGACCAAAACGACCATTATTCACTTCTATTTCTTCTCCTTTATAAATACCCAATTGCTTTGGAAGCAAAAATAAATTCAAGACTTCTTCCAAAGTAATATTTCCAATATTTTGATCTTGACGTAAACTTGCAAATTGCTTATTCTCGTCATCGGCACTTCCAATTTGCGCCATGGCACCATATTTTCCTAAACGAACCGATACTGGCTTTCCTGACTCCGGATGAATTCCAAGAATTCGTTCACCACTTTCTCGATCTGCATTTTTTTCAACATCAACCACATTCGGATGAAAATGTGAGTAAAAATCATTCATCATTTTTGCCCAATCTACATTTCCTTCCGCAATTTCATCAAAATCTTGTTCCACTTTGGCAGTGAAATTATAATCCAAAATGGTTTCAAAGTTTTTTACTAAGAAATCATTCACGATAATTCCGATATCTGTTGGAACTAATTTTCCTTTATCTGAACCTACATTCTCAGTTAAAACTTGCGATTTAACTTCCGAATTCTTTAAAACTATTTGGTTGTATTTTCGTTCTTGTCCTTCAAAACTTCCTTTTTCAACATAGGTTCTAGCAATAATAGTGGAAATGGTTGGCGCATACGTCGACGGACGTCCAATTCCTAATTCCTCCAATTTCTTAACTAAAGAAGCCTCTGTGTAACGACTAGGTGGACGAGAAAATCGTTCCGTTGCGGTAATATAATTGTTGGTCAACTTTTCGTTGATTCTCAAAGCCGGCAACATACCTTCTTGTTCTTCATCGTCATCATCACTTCCTTCAAGATATACCTTTAAGAAACCTTCAAATTTGATTACTTCTCCCGTTGCAGAGAAAGTCTCACTATAATTATTGGCTTCTATTTTAACATTGGTTCTTTCCAATTCAGCATCGCTCATTTGAGAAGCCAAGGTTCTTTTCCAGATCAACTCATACAACCTTGCTTGGTCTCTTTCCACATTTACGGTGTGACGAGACATATCGGTAGGACGAATCGCTTCATGCGCTTCTTGTGCTCCTTTAGATTTAGTATTAAAGCTTCTTGGTTTAGAAAATTCCTTCCCGTAGTAACTCGTGATTTCTGCTTGAGCCGCACCCATTGCTTCTTGCGAAAGGTTGACACTATCCGTTCTCATATAAGTGATGAGTCCGGCTTCATACAATCGTTGCGCTATTTGCATGGTAATTCCAACAGGCAAATACAATTTTCTAGCCGCTTCTTGTTGCAAAGTAGACGTTGTAAAAGGTGCTGCTGGTGATTTTTTGGTGGGTTTGGTTTCTAAATCCCCTACTTTATAGGTAGAACCAATATTTTTAGTCAAGAAATCTTCTGCTTCTTTTTTAGTAGCGAAGTTCTTTGGTAGTTTAGCTTTGAAAGTTTTCCCTGCTTCATTAGTAAATTCTGCAGTAATACTATACGAGGCATCCGCATTGAAATCTTGAATTTCACGTTCTCTTTCGACAATCAATCGAACAGAAACCGATTGTACGCGTCCTGCTGACAATCCTCCTTTAACTTTTTTCCAAAGTACTGGAGATAATTCATAACCCACTAATCTATCTAAAACTCTTCGAGCTTGTTGCGCATTGACTAAATTATAATCAATACTTCGAGGATTTTCGATTGCTTTTTGAATAGCTGTTTTAGTAATTTCGTGAAAAACGATTCGTTTAGTTTTCTTTGGATCTAATTTTAATTCTTCTGATAAGTGCCAAGAAATAGCTTCTCCCTCACGGTCCTCATCGGAAGCTAACCAAACCATTTCGGCATTTTTGGCCAATCCTTTAAGTTTAGAAACCAGCGCCTTTTTATCGGCAGAAACTTCATATTTAGGCTTGAATCCATTGGCGACATCCACTCCTATCTCTTTAGAAGGCAAGTCGGCAATATGCCCATAACTCGACTCTACTTGATAGTCGGAACCAAGAAATTTCTCGATAGTTTTTGCTTTAGCTGGTGACTCAACGATTACTAAATTCTTTGCCATAATGGATTTTGTTTGTTCGGCAAAAGTATAGGTTTTTTTTAAATTTTGAGTTTTTCCTGCAATTTTTGAATCTTTTATATTCCTTAATTCCATTTTAACACAATAATTTTTTCATTTATACTCCCATAATAATCAATCATTATTTCCACGATAAAACCTCAAAGGAACACTGTCAAAAATTGTATTTGTATCAATAATAAAGGATTAATTTAAAATAACTATCTAGTTGTTTTAGGATAAGTCATAGTGCTTAGATAATGTATGGATAATGTATAGAT
>CAIRMK010000092.1 GCA_903879645.1 uncultured Bacteroidota bacterium | reverse complement strand
TTCAACTTTCTTTCTTAAATGGTCCAAATCTACTGAAAGATTGTTTAGAATAGTTATTGCTTTTCCATTCCCGTCTCTTAAAATTCCAAGCATAAGGTGTTCGGTTCCAATAAAGTCGTGCCCTAATCGCAAGGCCTCTTCTTTACTGTAAGTGATTACATCTTTTACTCTAGGAGAAAAATTATCATCCATTGTAATAGCAATTTATTTAATGTAAATTTAGTGAATTATTTGTATTGATTCAAAAATCATTCCCAGTAAATCACTTGTCAGTAAATTGACAAAAAAATGTAATAGATTGAAGTGATGTCGGATTAATTTTATTAACCATTTCAGGAGGCTATTTTGTTAATAAATCATTGAAATTAGTGTTTAAAAACCCTTTCAAAAAAACTAAAAAGATGTATATTGCACGTTTGAATTCTAAATTAATTTATTTTAAAAATTTATAAATATGTCTGACGGAGAAAAGTTAATTCCAATTAACATTGAAGACGAAATGAAGTCAGCTTACATCGATTATTCGATGTCGGTTATTGTATCAAGAGCATTGCCAGATGTGAGAGATGGTTTGAAGCCAGTACACAGAAGAGTATTATATGGAATGTATGATTTGGGAGTTTTTTCTAATAAAGCTCACAAGAAATCCGCAAGAATTGTTGGAGAAGTTTTAGGTAAGTACCACCCTCACGGCGATACATCTGTTTATGATGCGATGGTTCGTATGGCACAAGAATGGAGTTTACGTTATTTATTAATTGATGGTCAAGGTAACTTTGGTTCGGTTGATGGTGATAGTCCAGCAGCAATGCGTTATACTGAAGCGAGAATGAAAAAAATGTCGGAAGACATTATGGCAGATATTGACAAAGAAACTGTTGATTTTAAATTAAACTTTGATGATACGTTATATGAGCCAACAGTAATGCCTACTCGTGTTCCTAATTTATTGATAAATGGAGCATCAGGTATTGCAGTAGGTATGGCTACTAACATGGCACCTCATAATTTAACTGAAGTTATTGATGGAACCTTAGCTTATATTGATAATGAAGAAATAGAAATTGACGAATTAATGACTCATATTAAAGCTCCAGATTTTCCAACTGGAGGTATAATATATGGTTATGAAGGTGTGCGTGAAGCATTCAAAACGGGAAGAGGTAGAATTGTAATGCGTGCTAAAGTTGGCTTTGAAGAAGTCGATGGAAGAGAATCGATTATTGTTACCGAAATACCTTACCAAGTTAACAAAGCTGAAATGATTAAGAAAACAGCTGACTTGGTTAATGAGAAAAAAATAGAAGGTATTGCTAACATTCGTGATGAATCGGATCGAAATGGTATGCGTATCGTTTATATTTTAAAACGTGATGCAGTTGCCAATGTAGTATTAAATACCTTGTATAAATATACGCAATTACAATCGTCTTTTAGTGTTAATAATATTGCATTGGTAAAAGGAAGACCACAAATGTTGAATCTAAAAGATTTGATTCATTATTTTGTAGAACACCGTCATGATGTAGTCGTTAGAAGAACACAATTTGAATTAAGAAAAGCTGAAGAAAGAGCCCATATTTTAGAAGGATTAATTATTGCTTCTGATAATATAGATGAAGTAATTGCTTTGATTCGTTCTTCAAAAGATGGTGAAGAAGCTAGAGGTAAATTAATTGAAAGATTTAATTTGTCTGACATTCAAGCTCGTGCTATTGTTGAAATGCGTTTGAGACAATTAACGGGTCTGGAACAAGATAAACTTCGTGCTGAGTATGAAGAAATTATGAAATTAATTAATCACTTGAAAGAATTATTAGCTAGCAAAGAATTGCGTATGGCTTTAATTAAAGAAGAGCTGGTTGAAATCAGAGATAAATATGGAGATGCTCGCCGTTCGACTATAGAATATGCGGGTGGAGACGTTAGTATTGAAGATTTAATTGCGGATGAAAATGTAGTAATTACAATTTCTCATGCGGGTTATATTAAACGTACTTCGTTAACAGAATACAAAACGCAAAATAGAGGAGGAGTTGGACAAAAAAGTGCCGGAACAAGAGATCAAGATTTCTTAGAACACCTATTTGTAGCAACAAACCATAATTACTTATTGATATTTACACAAAAAGGTAAATGTTATTGGATGCGTGTTTACGAAATACCAGAAGGAAACAAACAAAGTAAAGGTAGAGCATTACAAAACCTTATCAACATTGAAAGTGATGATAAAGTGAAAGCTTTTATTTGTACTCAAGATTTGAAAAATCAAGAATACATTAAAGATCATTACATCATTATGGCTACTAAAAAAGGTCAGGTGAAGAAAACTTCGTTAGAAAAATATGCAAAACCTAGAGTTAATGGTGTTGCTGCAATTACTATTAAAGAGGGTGATGAATTATTAGGAGCTGAGTTAACTAATGGAAAAAGTCAAGTTTTAATAGCTGTTAAATCAGGTAAATTAGTTCGTTTTGAAGAAGCTAAAACGCGTCCGATGGGTAGAACCGCATCTGGTGTTAGAGGAATTACATTACGAGATGATCAAGATGAAGTAATTGGAATGGTTTCAGTTGATGAAAATAATATTAATGAAACTCAATTATTGGTTGTTACTGAAAATGGTTACGGAAAACGAACCAAACTAGAAGATGAAGGAGAAGCCGTTTATAGAATTACCAATCGTGGAGG
>CAIRMK010000091.1 GCA_903879645.1 uncultured Bacteroidota bacterium | reverse complement strand
TATACGTAAATCTTCATCTGGAAAATCAGGTATAATTGTGGTTCCTGATTTATAAATTCTGTTCGTATTGATAGTATAAAGCACCAATTCTTTTGTTGCTTCTTCCTCTTGAACAACTACAAAATAGGCTTCTTTCTCGTCTTTATTTCGTCTGTAATTTTTGAATCGAACTACTTGTCCTAGTTTAAATTGTGTTTTCATATTAAGGATTTTATAGATAAAAATTTTTAGGTTGGTGCGTGCAATACAAAAAGCCTGTTAATCGTTTCCCACTTATAGTTTCTATTTCATATTGGACATTGGCTATTAAATCATTACCATTAGGTGTAAACTGTATTATTTTGTTTTCACCAACAAACATTTTAGCATCACCATAGATAATTGTTCCTGTGTTGTTTTCTTTGATACATATTTCATCCATTAAAATGTCCATAGCTCTAATTTGCTTTTTTTCAAAGTATTCGTTAGGACTTCCATGAAATTTTGTGATTTTCTCAGCAAAATTCTTTCTTGAATTGATAGCGAGTAGAATTAAATTTGTAGTTACTGATTTTTCTTGAATAACAACAATATATTCATCATTCATCCTTAATTCAGTTGTTTTTTCATTGTTTTTAGCTCCATATATTTGACCAAAATTAAACTGTGTTTTCATCATTCTGTATTAATTCTCGTTTATAATTCTAATTAGTGTTGGTGCGTTGTGTTGAAGTGCTACTCTGAAAAAATTAAAGTAGGTTCCTTCATTTAATTTTTCAATGATATCAATTTGCTTGATGTTCTTTGGTAAGGGTGAAAAAAGCAAAGTAAAATGATGCACCTGACCTTTACTTTTAAAGTAATATTTTGCAGGAGCTATTGGCATGTTGATGGCGCTCAACATTTTATACCGCACTTCAGAACCTATAGGCCTAATAAAGCATCCCGAATCCATTTGAATCCAACCACCATTGATGTAGTGCTTTGGTGCTATGTACACAAAGTCAATTCGGGTGAAGTCATCATCTAGACTAATTTTTTCAACACCCAAATGTTCGTTTGGAGTGTATTGAGAAATAGGGTTTTCGAATACATAAGATTCAGTTTCTGTAAGCATTTCTTCAAGTGTTTCTTTTTCAAAATTTGATTTCATAAATAATAGTTTTAATTTATGTGTCAAAATTATTATGGCACTCCGCAAAATATATACGGAGTAAAATAAATAGTAAAAAAAATGCCTCAGATTAGTGAGGCATTAATTTTGAAAACAAATTAATCTTGAAGATGAAGTACTTCTTTTACTTGATTGTAATCTTTCCAATTGGTATTTGGATTGGCCATTTTGTTTGAAGCCGAGATTACTACAATCCTAAAAACATTTGTTCCTGGTGTTACTGTGTAACCTGATTGTGAAGTTAGATTTACTTCAACAGCACCAATATAAAATGCATAGTTAAAGAAATAGTGATTTTGAGGACTTGAAGATGGTAGAGCTTGCCATTCACTTCCAACTTGACAAAACACAGAAACCATACCTTTATCAACAATAGCTTGAGTAATAGCTTGAGAAGTTAATGTTGTGCTCCAAGAAGTGCTTGTTCCTCCTACATTTGTCCAATTACTTGGAGGAACTGAAACTATAACTGATCCAATTACATTAGCATTTCCATTAGTTCCGTTTGTTCCATTTGTTCCATTTGTTCCCGCCATTCCTGTTGC
>CAIRMK010000090.1 GCA_903879645.1 uncultured Bacteroidota bacterium | reverse complement strand
TCCAAGTTTTTTGGCAATGCGGAAAATTATATTTTGAAGAGTATAAAAAATATAATGACAAAGAAAACGTTCAAGTGGTTGCTTTTATTGACCGAATGGATTTAATCTATGCCGCAGCCGATTTCGTGATTTCTCGTGCAGGAGCATCGTCAGTTTCAGAATTGTGTTTGGTAGGAAAACCAACTATTTTCATCCCATCACCCAACGTTGCCGAAGATCATCAAACAAAAAATGCAAAAGCCATTGTAGATAAAAAAGGAGCAATCCTTTTAAAAGAAAGCGAATTGGATGACAAATTTGAAACTACTTTTTCAGAATTAATTTCAAATGAAAGTCATCAAAAAGAATTAAGCCAAAACATCAAAAAATTGGCAAAGCCAAACGCAACAAAAGATATCGTTGAACAAATAATAAAACTAATACAATAGCAATGGCAATTTCAATTTCAAAAATCAATATTAAAATTTGAGCTTGGAATTGGAATTGGAATTGATTTTTGAAATTGAAATATGAACCTAAACCAAATACATAACGTCTATTTCATCGGAATTGGAGGCATCGGAATGAGTGCTTTAGCTCGTTATTTTCAAAACATTGGTAAAAATGTTTCAGGATACGATAAAACTCCAACCATGCTTACCGACGAATTGATTGCTGGGGGAATGGATATTCATTTTGAAGATACTATTAGTCTAATTCCAAACGATTTTTATGTCGAAAACACCTTAATAATTGTAACGCCAGCTGTTCCCGTTTCTCATTCGGAATGGAATTATTTTATCGAAAGAGATTATGTAATTAAAAAACGTGCAGAAGTGCTTGGAATCATAACCAAAGACACCTTCTGTTTCGCAGTGGCTGGCACCCATGGAAAAACAACAACATCAAGTATTCTTGGGCATATTTTATACGAAAGTGGCGAAGACGTAACTGCTTTCCTTGGCGGTATTGTCGAAAACTACCATTCTAATTTAATCGGAAGCGGCAAAACAATTACTGTGGTAGAGGCCGATGAATTTGATCGTTCCTTCTTGCATTTACATCCAAATATTGCTTGCGTAACTTCTATGGATGCTGATCATTTAGATATTTATGGAGATAAAAATGCTATCGAAGAATCGTTTAGGGAATTTGCAGATAAAGTATCGGATAAAACCAAGATGTTTGTCCCAAAAGGGCTCGATTTAGAAGGATTAACCATTGCGGTTAATGAAGAGGCAACATTCAAAGCATTTAATGTTAGAATAGAAAATAGTGCTTACGTTTTTGATGTACAAACCCCATCAGAAACAATAAAAAATATTGCTTTCGGCCTGCCCGGAAGACACAATTTAATGAATGCCTTAATGGCTTTAGCGATGGCAAAAACTTATGGTTCCCCAACCGAGTCCATTGCTAAAGCCTTGGCTTCTTTTAAAGGAGTGCAACGCAGATTTTCGTATCAAATTAAATCTGAAAACTTCGTTTACATTGATGATTATGCCCATCATCCAACTGAAATAAATGCAGTGCATCAAGCGGTTCGTGAATTGTATCCAAATCAAAAAGTGTTGGCCATTTTTCAACCGCATTTGTTTAGTAGAACCAAAGATTTTGCGGATGATTTTGCCAAAAGTTTATCTCAATTTGATGAAGTTTTACTTTTAGATATTTACCCAGCACGCGAATTACCAATGGAAGGAATTACGACGTCTTGGTTGATGTCCAAAATGACAAATGAACATAAAAAATTAGTTTCAAAAACCGATTTAATTCCGTCAATTTTAGCTTCTGATGCTACAGTAATTGTTACCATAGGTGCAGGGGATATAGGTGAGTTAGTTCCGTCAATTAAAAAAGCATTATTATGAAATTCTTCAATTGGAACAATATCAGGTTAGTACTAATGTTTGCATTGGTAATTTTCTTATTTTCCTTTACCTCAAACAGAAATTCACATCGTAAATTAAAGAAATCAGAAGTCATTTTTGTTGGAGAAAACAACGATTTTGTTAAACAGGAAACGGTTAATAAATTGTTAATAGAAAATAAAAGTGATGTGCGAACTATAGCAAAAGAGGACTTAAATTTGAACAAATTGGAAAAATCTGTCAACCAACATCCGATGATTGAAAAATCTGACGTTTTTGTTACGGTTGATGGTGTTCTAAAGGTAATGGTAAAACAAAAAACACCCATTGCAAGAGTGTTTGATGAGTTAGGTTCTTTTTATATTGATTACGAGGGAAATACAATGCCTCTTTCCGAAATAAATACAGCAAGAGTGCCATTGGTTTCTGGAGAAATCACCAATAAAAACAAGAAGGAATTATCTAAAATTTTGAAGGTAATTTATGATGATGAGTTTTTGAAAAAAAACATAATTGGTGTGCAAATTTTATCTGGAGACGAACTAATGATGACGAATAGGAACTTCGATTACCAAGTAGATTTTGGGAAAATGATTAATGTAGATAGAAAGTTTAAAAATTATAAAGCTTTTTTTCAGAAAGCAGTTTTAGATAGTACGCTTTATAAATACAAAAAAATAAATTTGAGATTCACACAACAAGTGGTTTGCACAAAGTAAGAAACTCAAAACAAGAATAAATTGGCAAATTATATTGACAATATGGAGAATAGAGAAAACATAGCAGTTGGTTTAGACATCGGAACTACGAAAATCGTAGCAATGATTGGTAAAAAAAATGAATACGGCAAACTTGAAATTTTAGGTATTGGAAAAGCTAAAAGTTTAGGGGTTGCTAGAGGCGTTGTGAATAACATCACTCAAACTATTCAGTCTATTCAACAAGCCGTTATGGAAGCTGAAGAAAATTCAGGCTACAAAATCAACGATGTGGTTGTTGGTATTGCGGGTCAACATATTCGTAGTATTCAACATACCGATTACATCAGTAGAAGTAATCCTGAAGAAGTAATTAGCGGAAAAGATATTCAATTGTTAATTGACCAAGTGAATAAATTGGCGATGTTGCCAGGGGAAGAAATTATTCACGTGTTGCCACAAGAATTTAAAATTGACGGACAATCAGAAATCAAAGAACCAATTGGGATGTATGGTGGACGATTAGAAGCTAGTTTTCATGTGGTGGTTGGACAAGCATCTTCTATTCGCAATGTTGGTAGATGTATTCAGAGTTCAGGTATTGAATTATCTGGATTGACCTTAGAGCCATTAGCTTCTGCAGATGCTGTTTTGAGTCAAGAAGAGAAAGAAGCAGGTGTAGCCTTAATCGACATAGGTGGAGGAACAACCGATTTAGCTATTTTCAAAGATGGAATCATTCGTCACACTGCTGTAGTGCCTTTTGGTGGAAATGTAATTACAGAAGACATCAAAGAAGGTTGTTCAATTATTGAAAAGCAAGCAGAATTATTAAAAGTAAAATTTGGTTCCGCTTGGCCAGGCGAAAATAAAGACAATGAAATTGTTTCTATTCCTGGTTTAAGAGGAAGAGAGCCAAAAGAAATATCATTAAAAAACTTATCTAAAATCATCCATGCTCGTGTGGTTGAAATTATTGAGCAAGTTTTTGCTGAAATTAAAGCATACGGACACGAAGATCCAAGAAAAAAATTAATTGCTGGTATAGTATTAACAGGTGGTGGAGCACAATTGCAACACATCAAACAATTAGTGGAATATATCACTGGAATGGATACTAGAATTGGTTATCCAAACGAGCATTTAGCTGGAAATTCAAGCGAAGATATTTCAAGCCCTTTGTTTGCAACAGCAGTTGGATTGGTGATGAATAGCATTGCTAACAATACACAAAGCGCCTACAAATTGGAAGTAACTCAAGCAGTTCAGGAACCAAGACAGATTGTAAGACCTGTTGTTGAAGAACCACTTGCACCACCAGTTCAAGAAGTGGAAGAGCCAAAAGTAGACAACAAGGTAGAAAGAGAAATTGAAACTACAGAAAACAAAATCAGAAGGTCCTTCTTTGATAAGTATGTAGATAAAATCAAGGACTTTTTGGACAACGCAGAGTAAAAAAGTTTTCAGTTTTCAGTGCTCAATTAGCAGTGTAGAAACTGAATAAAAAGAAACAGTTTTGATCTTATTAGTGGGATTTATTGTAAAATTCAATTGATGCTAATTTGTGAAATTTGTGATTAAGAAAAAAACAAAACTAGAATACAGAATAAAACCAAACAAAACCAAAATAGTATGATGAGCAACTCAGAATTTGGAAGCATATCATTTGATTTACCAAAAAATCAATCAAATGTTATAAAAGTTATTGGAGTTGGTGGCGGTGGAAGCAACGCAATCAACCACATGTTTAAACAAGGAATCAAAGGTGTAGATTTCATCGTTTGTAATACTGATTCTCAGGCATTACAAAACAGTCCTGTGCCAAATAAAATTCAGTTGGGTGTAAACCTAACAGAAGGTTTAGGTGCTGGAGCTAATCCTGATGTAGGTCAACAATCAGCTATTGAAAGCATTGCTGATATTGAGAAAATGTTAGACAGCAACACCAAAATGGTTTTCATCACTGCAGGAATGGGTGGTGGAACAGGAACTGGTGCTGCGCCTGTAATTGCTCAATTGGCTAAAGAAAGAGATATCTTGACCGTTGGTATTGTTACAATTCCATTCCAATTTGAAGGAAAAGTTCGTCAAGATCAAGCATTAGCTGGTGTAGAGAGATTAAGAAAACAAGTAGATTCATTAATTGTTATAAATAATAATAAATTAAGAGAAGTATACGGAAATCTTGGTTTTAAAGCGGGCTTCTCTAAAGCAGATGAAGTTTTAGCGACTGCATCACGCGGAATTGCTGAAGTAATTACACATCACTATACTCAAAACATCGATTTAAAAGATGCTAAGACTGTATTGGCTAACAGTGGAACTGCTATCATGGGTTCTGCTATTGCGAGTGGTGAAAACAGAGCTAAAGAAGCTATTATTTCTGCATTAGATTCTCCATTATTAAATGACAATAAAATTTCAGGTGCTAAAAACGTATTGTTGCTTATCGTTTCTGGTACTAGCGAAATCACTATTGATGAAATTGGAGAAATCAATGACCATATACAAGCAGAAGCAGGACATAATGCTAATATCATTATGGGGGTTGGTGAAGACGAATCTCACGGTGATGCTATTGCAGTTACTATCATTGCTACAGGTTTTAATGTAGAACAACAAAATGAAATTGTAAATACAGCACCAGAAAAAATAATTCATTCATTAGAAGACGAACAAAAATTAGTTCGTGACTTAACTAATAAGCCAGTTGATTTTTTTCAATCGAAGGTAGAAGCTCCAATTGAAGTTACTGCCGAAGTTAGAGAAGAAAAAATTGTCTTTGAATTGATGGAAGACGAAGTACAAGCTGAGTCAGTAGTTGCTAAAGTTGATAATGATTTAATTGCAATGAATGAATTCATCCGTAATTTAGATGTTACTTTTGAAATTGTTTCTCCTATTAAAGATATCGATTTTACCTTTACAACACCTGCAGTAGAACAGTTCAAAGCTGTTGAGCAAAAATTCATTCCTAAAGAAGAAGAGCAAATCACATTTTCATTCGATTTGCCAATTGCTAAACCAGTTGAAAATAGAGTAGAAGAAGAAAGAGTTGTTTTTGATTTATCAGCAGAAACTCGTGATATCAAAGTTAATGAGCCTATCGAATTTGTTCCCGTAACAGAATTGAACCAAAACGGAATCATTAAATATTCTCTTGAGGAATATATGGAAATCGAAAACGATTTGTTAGGGTCTAAACCAGCTGCTGAAAAAGTAATGGAGCCAATTGAAGAGTCATTAAACTTTACAATGAAAGTAGCGGAACCAACAAAACCAACTTATGCTACTCATTCGGATGATCTTTCTCCAATGGAGATGACTATCGAAGAAACATTAAAATTACGCGCCGACGAAAGAAGACGTAAGTTGAAAGACTTCAATTATAAGTTTCATAACAATCCATCACGTGTGGAAGAGTTAGAAAAAGAACCAGCTTATAAAAGATTGGGAGTTGATTTGACAGAGAATAGAAATTACAATACTAATTCAAGAATGTCTTTAGGAACAGACAGCAATGACGATATTCAATTGCGTTCCAACAATTCTTTCTTACATGATAATGTTGATTAATAATAAATTTAATTAAATGGAATGGCCCGAAACTTCAATTGAAATTTCGGGTTATTTTTTTTACCTTTGCGCAGCTTTTCAACTAATTTAGGAAGCCGTAAAACAGATTATATTTAATATCTAATAGTTAAAATTACTATCAAAATGAGCTTACAGACTAAAATAATGGACGTAATGAAAGATGCCATGCGTTCTAAAGATACAGTAGCATTAGAAGCCTTAAGAGCTATCAAATCAGAGATATTGTTGGCACAGACCTCTACAGGTTCAAAAGAGGAAATCTCTGAAGCTGACGAAATAAAAATACTTCAACGATTGGTGAAAATGCGTAAAGACAGTGCTGAAATTTTTACAACACAAAATCGCCCTGATTTAGCAGGTCCTG
>CAIRMK010000089.1 GCA_903879645.1 uncultured Bacteroidota bacterium | reverse complement strand
GCCATTAATACTGGTAATATAATAGTCAAACGAGATACCAATCCATTGATTCGATTGGATTATACAATGTGGTCATCTCCAGTGGCGGCTCAACAATTACTAGCCTTTTCACCATTGACTAGTATTAGCCCAAATGTTCGTTTTTATACGTATAACACAACTACGAATTTATACAATTCAGTAGCCTCACCAGCAGCAACCAATTTTGCAGTAGGAACAGGATATTTGATTCGTTTACCATACAATCATCCAACAGCACCAGCGGTTTGGACAGGAACCTTTACAGGAGTTCCTAATAACGGAACTAAAACGGTAACCTTGAATAATGTTGCCGCAGGACAACGCTATAATGCCGTGGGTAATCCGTATCCATCGCCAATCAGCATTGCACAATTAGCAGCAGATAATGCCGCTAATATTGAGCATACTTTATATTTCTGGAGAAAAACCAACAATGCTTCAAACCCATCATATTGTACATGGAACATGGCATCACAAACCTTTGGTAGTGATGGAGAGGCGTATGCAACAAGTCCACTAGGAGTTATTCAAACAGGACAAGGATTTATAGTAGAAGCCAAAGCGTCAGCGACAAGCATGCAATTCAATAATGGGCAAAGAATTATTGACAATGCGGGTCAGTTCTTTAAGTCGGCACAAGCAACTACTGTGACAGCACCAACGGAGGCCCATAGAATTTGGTTAAATTTAACCGGAACAGGTACTCAGTTCTCACAAGCAGTAGTAGGATATTTTACCAATGCTACACTAGGGGCTGATGATTATGATAGCAAGTTCTTTAACTATGATGGGGTTATTGGATTGAATACTGTAATAGGTACGGACAACTATGTAATACAAGGACGACCAACACCATTTGATGCATCAGATGTTGTGCCATTGAACTACAAAGTGACCACAGCAGGAAACTATACTTTTACCATAGACCATGTGGATGGTATCTTTGCAACAGGACAAATAGTGTATATCAAAGACAATTTGGATGGTTCGTATCACAATGTAAGTTCAGGACCGTTTACTTTTGCTACGGATGCAGGATCTTTTTATGATCGATTTGAAGTAGTGTACCAAAGCAGTTTATTGAGTGTAGCAACTACTGATTTTACAACTAATTCAATTGTAGTGTACCACCATCAAAACGAAGTAGTAATTAACACAGGGTCGGCTACTATGGCAAAAGTGAGAGTCTTTGATATCAGAGGCAGATTACTACTAGAGAAAAAAGACATCAATACCTCAGAAACTAAAGTAAATGTAGGAACTACTAACGAAGTGTTGTTAGTGGAAGTGACTACCACAGAAGGATTAAAAGCGACTAAGAGAGTGATTAACTAGGGGAGAAGATCTCCGTAATCAATATTAAAAAAACCAGCTACAGGGATTTCTTGTAGCTGGTTTTTTTTGCCAAATAATCACTTAGTGATTACTTATACGATCTCTTTAGAAAAAATGAGTTCTGATTTTAGCTGCATTAATAGAATGTAGAAAATGTTTTGTTGAAATATCCCCCTTTTTACAATGAGAATTATAATCATTATATCTTGGTATTTATAAAAAAAATATGTTACTTTGTTTTTATAAAAGCCAAAATAATTATGTATACACCAATCAACCAATGGGCTGAAGACGATCGCCCTCGGGAAAAATTTCTTCTTAAAGGTAAATCTGCCTTATCTGATTCCGAATTACTTGCTATTCTAATTGGTTCCGGTTCACGGAATGAAAGTGCTGTACAATTGTGTCAGCGCATTTTAGCAGCTTCAAATAATAATCTCAATCAACTAGGAAAATTATCTATCCAACAACTTACGGAGTTCAAAGGCATAGGAGAAGCGAAAGCTATTTCAATTGCAGCAGCTTTAGAATTAGGAAGAAGGAGAAGAGTGGAAGAGGCTATTGAATTGAAAAAAATAACTTCAAGTAAAGCCGTTTTTGAAATCATGCAACCTATAATAGGTGAATTACCTCATGAAGAGTTTTGGGTCCTGTATCTTAATAACTCTAATAAAGTAATTCATAAGTCGCAACTTTCTAAGGGAGGAATTACGGGAACAATAGTAGATAACAGATTAATTTTCAAAACAGCATTGGAATATAATGCAACTTCGTTAATTTTGACGCACAATCATCCGTCAGGAAAATTGTTGCCCAGTGAAGCTGATAAAGAAGTCACTAAAAAATTGAAATTAGCTGGTCAACAAATGGATATTTTAGTACTTGATCATATTATCATTACTGAAATAGGATATTATAGTTTTAATGATGAAGGAATTTTTTAAAAATGGAACATATAACTGATGTTTTTTTTGATTTAGATCATACACTTTGGGATTTTGAAAAAAATTCAGCATTAGCATTTGAAAAAGTTTTGAACAAGCATGCAGTTAATGTTGACTTGAAAGTTTTTTTGTTTCATTATGTACCTTTGAATTTAAAATATTGGGAATTGTATCGTCATGAGAAAGTAACTCAAGAAGTATTGCGTTACGGAAGATTGAAAGATACTTTTGATTTGTTGGACTATGAAATTGATGATGAAACTATTGATTTATTATCGAAAGAATACATACATTATCTGCCTCAATTTAACCATCTTTTTGAAGGAACAATTGAAGTTTTAGAGTATTTGCAACCTAAATATAATTTGCATATTATCACTAACGGTTTTCAAGAAGTGCAAACTGGAAAGATGAAAAATTCGGGAATAGATAAGTATTTCCAAACGATAACCAATTCTGAAATGGCTGGTGTTAAAAAACCCAATCCAAAGATTTTCGAATTTGCTTTATCTAATGCTAATGTTAGAAAGCAAAATGCTATCATGGTAGGGGATTGCTTAGAT
>CAIRMK010000088.1 GCA_903879645.1 uncultured Bacteroidota bacterium | reverse complement strand
GAATGTAATCTTCCTTACTACGAATTCAAAACCACTAGAGCGGCTATCTATTCGCACTTTACCCATTTAAGAGATTTAGGAAGACAACCACAATTATCATAATGTAGAGTCGCGATTAATCGCGTCTTTACTAATCGCGTATCTAATTATAACCAACACAACAATGAGCAATCCATTATCAGACAGAATCAATAGTTTAACTACCTCACAAACTCTTGCAATGGCAGCATTGGCGAGAGAATTAAAAGCACAAGGAAAAGACATCATCAGTCTAAGTTTGGGTGAACCCGATTTTAACACGCCTGATTTCATTAAAGAAGCCGCTAAGAAAGCTATTGATGAAAATTATTCTACCTATTCGCCTGTTGATGGATATATGGAGTTGAAAGAAGCCATTTGCAGAAAATTCAAACGCGATAATAATTTAGAGTACAAACCTGGAAACATTGTAGTTTCTACTGGTGCCAAACAATCATTATACAACATTGCACAATGCATGATTAACCCTGGTGACGAAGTAATTCTTCCTGCACCTTATTGGGTTTCCTACTATGAAATCATCAAAATAGCGGGTGGTATTCCTGTTGAAGTTCCAACTTCAGTGGAAACTGATTTTAAAATCACACCAGAACAATTAGAAAAAGCCATTACTCCAAAAACCAAAATGATTTGGTACAGTTCTCCTTGCAATCCAAGTGGTTCTGTATATAATCGTGAGGAATTAACAGCCTTATCAAATATTATTCTGAAACACGATAACATTTATGTAGTTGCTGATGAAATCTACGAACACATTAATTTCTCTGGAACATTCTGCAGTATTGCTTCTATTCCGGGAATGTTTGATAGAACCATTACCGTGAACGGTGTTGCGAAAGCATTCGCCATGACAGGTTGGAGAATTGGTTATATCGGTGCCTCCGAAGAGATTGCTAAAGCTTGTACTAAAATGCAAGGTCAAGTTACCTCTGGAGCGAATTCTATTGCACAAAGAGCTACTATAACGGCTGTAGATGCTGATCCAAGCGTATTGAACGATATGGTTGCAGCGTTTAAAAACCGTAGAGATTTAGTTGTTGGTTTGGTAAAAGCTATTCCTGGGTTTAAACTAAATGTTCCAGAAGGCGCATTCTATGTTTTCCCTGATGTATCTTACTATTTCGGAAAGACATTACGTGGAAAACTAATCAATAATGCAGATGATTTTTCTATGTATTTATTGTCAGAAGCTAATGTCGCTACAGTAACAGGAGATGCTTTTGGAAATGCTAATTGTATTCGTTTTTCATACGCAACTAGCGAAGCATTATTGACTGAAGCTATGAAACGTATTAAAGAAGCGGTTTCTTAAAAACCATATTTATTTTTTTGAACCATTAAGGTAGTTAAGAAAATTAAGGTAAAACTTAATGAACTTAACTACCTTAATGGTTTAATTATTTTTATTCATTTAATTTTCTAATCACTTTTGCGGGATTTCCAACAGCAAGTGTATTATCAGGAATATCTTTCGTTACTACCGAACCAGCACCAATCGTGCATCCATTGCCTATAGTAACCCCTGGACAAATGACCGTATTCCCTCCAATCCAACAATCATCACCAATAGAAACCGGTTTTGAAAACTCAACGGTGCGTCTTTCTACAGCATCCAAGGGATGTGTTGCGGTATAGACATGAACTCCAGGACCGAAGAACACATTGTTGCCTATTTTAACTTCCATCGTGTCGAGAACTACACAATTCACATTGAAATATACATTCTCACCTGAATGAATATTATACCCATAATCGCAATGAAATGGGGGCTCTATATACAGTCTTTTGTGTGCATTAGGTAATAGTTCACGGAGAATGTTTCGAGCATTTCCGTTCATTAGATATTCGGTAACATTGAGTTTATGCAGTAGCTTCTTAGCACGCAATCGCTCAGCAATGAGAATTTTATCATTAGCAAAATAGATTTCGCCAGCCAACATTTTTTCTTTCTCTGTTTTCATTGTTCTTTATTCAAGTAATCAAATATAGTTATCTGTTATCAAACCTAAAATATTTTAATTGATTTTAACCACATAGTGCTATGTATTCTATTTAGAGCAAAGCGACTTTTAGAGCTATATTTTTTTCTATGCTTCTATGTGGTTAAAAAAAATAATTCTATAATTAAAAGTTGTATTTTTGAACTAATGCAATCCATTCTACAAAATATCGCCAAACACATTTCTTTAACTCCCGAAGAACAAGCTTTGTTTTTATCCAAAACAGAAACCAAACACTACAAAGCCAAAACCATTTTACTAAGTTCGGGTGAAATTGCCGATTATACCTATTATGTCAATTCTGGAATTTTACGAAGTTTTAACATCAATGACAGCATCATCGAACATGTCTTGCATTTTGCTTGCGAGGGCTGGTGGATTGGCGACATGTACAGTTATGTTTCCGGAAAACCGGGCAATCTTTTTATTGAAGTATTAGAAGATGCCGAAGTAGTGGCCATCTCCAAAGAAAACCAACAACAGTTGTATCAAGAGATACCCAAGTTGGAGCGCTTTTTTAGAATACTAGCCGAAAACTCTTTAGTGGCACACCAAGAACGCTTGATGGACAATTTAAGCTTAACAGCAGAAGAACGCTTTGAAAAAATGTGCAAGAAGTATCCCTCCTTAATACAGAAAGTAGCGCAAAAACACTTGGCTTCTTACATTGGTGTAACACCTGAGTTTTTTAGTAAAATGAAAAGCCGCTTGTTGAAGAAGTAGTTTTTTAAAACCTCTTTCCCCAACTCATAATTCCCAACTCACAATTCATAATTAAAAAAACCCGCCCTGCTTTCACAAAACGGATTTCAACTTATAACCGAATAAACAAATCCCCAAATCAACTCGCTTTACTCAACAACCCAACAGCAGAAAGCGTTACCGTAACATCAGTTCGTTCTCCAGCGTTCACAACCACTATTACATCCTGATTCACATAACCCTCTTTACTAAAAGTAAAAGTATACGTACCTACTTCAAAGCTTTTCACATAAAAATAGCCTTTCTTCTTAGTAATAAAACTTTTTGTGATTCCTTCAACAGTAGCTTTAACTCCTGGAATTGGCATACCATCATCACCTATAGCTCTAGCTCTAATAGACATCGGATGACTTCCTGTAATAATTACTTTTCTACTATTGATATAATTAGCATAAAAATCAGTCTCCGTATATTCTACAACTCCAACCAAAACATCTATTTTATCCTTCAATAAAGCATCTGTAGCTGCAAAATAACTCTTCAAATTTGTAGTAGCAATCTTCTTTACAACGATACTCGTTCTAGGTTGCGGAATAGAACCATCATAACTATCAATCGCTTTTCGTAAGGCTACTAAAACTTCATCAGTAACTCCATAAGTTGACAACGCAGCCAAGTTAGCTTTTGCCTTATCATAAACAATGTTACCCACAATAACCAAAATATTCTCCGAAAGCTTATCAATTACCGATTTACTATATTTCACTTCCTTCAATAATTTCATGTTGCCACTATTAGTAGCATAAGCACCAACCTTTTTAGAAACCAACAAAATTTCCTGAATCAATTGAAGTCTCAAGAAATCCTTCGTATCACTAACACCTTCTTTACTCGTTTTTTGAGTATTCCCAAACCCCGAAATAGAAGAAATATTAGTTCCTAGAGCCACTATCGCATCACTCATCAAAGGCATTTGCTCAATAATCGATGCAACCGTACCAACCAACAGCGCATATACAACTTCATACATGCTAAACTTACGCTCTTGCGTCTTATTCATAATTTAAAGTTTTAAAATGTTAATACTAAATTTTAAAAAAGGCCCTTTTATTTCAATAACGAATACAATAATTATTTATTGCATCCACTAATTAAAATTTAACATTTTTAACATTTTATTGAATAATCAATAAAAAAACAATCAATTAACGAACTACTCCACAATCCCAAACTAATAACTAATAACTCAAAATTCATAACTCCCAACTCTCCGTCTCTTCGAGTGATTTTCTGATGTAAAAACGCTAGTTTTTGAATCAGAAAATAGTATCGAGAAGCTTCCCACCTCCCAAAACCCATGACACAAAAAAAGCCAACTCAATTAAGAATTAGCTTTGTTTTTGTTCTTCCTACTTTAAACTTACTACAAGATTTTTTTAACAAGCTCTGAATATGCAATCCATTAATTAAAAACCTTCTTTTCAAGATATTCTCTATAAGTTGTATTCTTTTTATAATCTTCATAAACCACATCTGGATAAAAATCTTCTACACCATATTTGTCTCTAATCCCTTTAGGTATATTTTTTATTAAATCATATTTAGTAATCAATTTTTCATTCAAATTTGATTTTTCATATTCCCAATCTCTTCCAATAATAGAAATACTATTTAGAAAAAAAAGCACTTGTTCGTGATTCGAAAGTTGTGTTCTTAATAGTTTTGAATATTCCCATTTTTGATTGTAATCTAATTTTTTTTGCTCATTTATAAACCGTATAATCATATACATATGTCTATAATAGTGCCCTAAATTACTTTGGTGTCCATTGTAATATTTATCGAAAGCACCATTATTTGGTTTCATGAAATTCCTGAATATCAAAATATTACTCCAATTTGTTTTTAACTCATCACTTGATTTATATTCAACAGATTTATTTGATAAGTAATTTAATAAAAATCTTATGTAATCTTTGTCATATTTTTCACTAAATAATGATTTGATGTTTTTTCTTCCAGTTACTCCAACTCCATAAAAAAAAATAACATAAGTTAGTTCTAAAATTGACCAATTATCAATATTTAAAGTAGGATTAATTTCAATTAGATTTGCTCTATAATTTGCATTTATTATTTGTTCTATTTTATAATTTTCAGAATGATTAAATAATGAAATTTCTTTTTTTAATTTGTTAAAATAATTTATCATAGTAGAAAAAACAGCTTTGCCTTCAAAAGGATTACCAGTTAGTCTTCCAAAAAGTTTTAAATTTTTTACATTTAAATTATAAATATCAAGCATTTTATATAAGCGTGATTCAAATTGCTGTAATTCAAATTGTTTTTGAACAGCCTGATTTGCTTGATATTGGGCATAGAAAGCAAAACCCGCTGCAAACACGGTGAATACAGATATCAATGGAGTTAAAATTCCTCCTAAATAATTTCCATAGGAACTAATTTCATTATAATTTGTTTTGTTTTCTAAAACCTTTAAGCTTTGATACAAGGTAAAGCCAAGACAAATAAAAAAAACTAAAATAAAAACTAATCCAATTGTTAAAAGATAACTATTTTTATTAGGAGTTATAAAAAAATCTTTGAAAAGGATTAATAGAAGTACCGTTAAAGCAAGTAAAAAAATTATAAAAACTAACACCATAAATTCTTATTTCAGATTGTTTTAAGTCAAATTAAAAAGTGCTTTTATAAATTAAAGCATTGCTGATTGAGGGATTAAAGCATTTCCATCTCTAAATTCTTCAACTAAATGAAAATATTCTAAATTAATTT
>CAIRMK010000087.1 GCA_903879645.1 uncultured Bacteroidota bacterium | reverse complement strand
GATGATACCAACGAACCTTTACCCATTTGAGCTAGTTCAATAGCTTCATCAAGATTTTTATATGGCATAATGGTTGAAACTGGCCCAAAAGCTTCGGTTTCGTGAACGGCTAAATTGGTAAACGGATGGTCTTCGCGAAGTAAAATTGGACTCACAAAAGCGCCTTTTTCATTGGCACCGATTATGTTGGTTTTTTCTAAATCTCCGTAAACTATTTTGGCAGATTTGGATAATTCTTGAACGCGTCCTTTCAACACCTCAACTTGGTCTTTACTCACCAAAGCGCCCATTCGAACTTCTTTCAATCTTGGGTCTCCAATAGAAACTTTATCCAATGATTTTCCCAATGCCATTTGAACGTCATCCATCAGCTTTTCTGGAACAATCATTCTACGAATAGCCGTACATTTTTGTCCCGCTTTTACCGTGATTTCACTACGAGCTTGATTGATGAATAAATCAAATTCTGGAGTTCCTGGAACCGCATCTTCGCCTAAAATAGAAGCATTTAAACTATCGGCTTCCATTGTAAACGGTACTGATTCTTGAATTAATCTTGGATGCGATTTTAACAATCTTCCTGTTGTGGCTGAACCAGTAAATGTGATTACATCTTGACTTTCAACCGTATCAAATATATTTCTAGCAGTACCACAAATCAATTGCAAAGCACCTTCTGGCAAAATATTGGAGGCAATAATTTCTCTTACTACAGCTTCAGTTAAATAAGCAGTTACAGGCGCTGGTAAAACCACAGCTGGCATACCTGCCATCCAGTTGACCGCGCATTTCTCTAACATTCCCCATATTGGAAAATTAAAAGCATTGATATGAATCGCCACTCCTTTTTTCGGAACCAAAATATGATGCGCCATAAATCGACCGCCTTTCGACAAATCAATCGGGTCGCCTTCTACGTGATACGGTTGGTTGGGAAACAATTTTCGCAACGATGCATTGGCATATAAATTTCCGAAACCGCCTTCAATATCAATCCACGAATCGACACGTGTAGCACCCGTTCGATAACTAATTTCATAGAACGCTTCTTTGCGTTTGGTCAAATACATCGCCAAACTTTTAATCATATTACCACGTTCTTGAAAGGTCATTTTACGCAATTTCTCGCCACCTTTCGTTCTTCCATAGTGCAAAATAGCCGGAATATCCAATCCTTCCACCGACGTTTCTGCAATGAATTCGCCAGTAACAGCATCATAAGAGGGTTTCCCTTCTCCAGTTGCCGAAGTCCATTTTCCTAATACGTAATGTTGTGTTTTAGTCATAAATGATTTATTTGATTTTTGATTAACGATTGTTGATTTTAGAAGTTCAAAAATCAACAATCGTTATTCTTCAATCGTTAATCCTTCCCCTTCAAAATTTTATAAAGCTCTTCAATTTTCTCCATCGGCAAATCGTTCAACAACTTGTTCACTTCCCCAATCGCATCACTTCTCGAAATCGAAAACAAAGCATGACCGTCAGGCAATGGTTTCTCACCATCATCAGAATAATTAAACAAATCATTCGGCGTACAATTAAGTGCCTTACACAAGATTTCCAATTTATCAAACCGTATCGAAACCGATCTCCCATTCACCAATTGTGAAGCATACCCCTCAGAATTTCCTAAATGAATCAAATATTGATTCGTTTTCGTAATCCCCTTAACCTTAAAAATTCTGTCTAAATTCAATCGTAACATATTCTTTTATTTAAAT
>CAIRMK010000086.1 GCA_903879645.1 uncultured Bacteroidota bacterium | reverse complement strand
TTATTGTGCTAATCCAATTAAAGCATCAATGTTTTGAGCTTCTGGAGTTGCTTCGTATTTTTCTTTAATTTCAGTGAAATATTTTAAAGCTGTTGCTTTATTTCCCATCTCTAAAGCAGTTTGACCTGCTTTATATAAATATTTAGGAGTTGTAAAATCGTTTGTATTTAGATGTGCTGCTTTTTCATAAAACTCTAATGCTTTTTTAGCATCATTTTTTTGAGACCAAGCATCACCGATAGCTCCTGTTGCAATAGCACCAAGGAAAGCATCTTTAGAAGAGAATTTAGTTAAATAAGTAATCGCATCATCGTATTTTTTTAAATTCAAATACGCTATTCCTGCATAATAATTAGCAATATTACCAGAATCAGTACCTGAATATTGACTTGCAATTCCAGTAGCTCCTTGTTTACCTTCTGATCCTTTTAAAACTAAATTGTATAATGAATCTTGTTTCTTAACATCTGTTGCATCAGTTGCTAATTGAAAATTAGTTTGCGCTACAAATAAATCGGAAGTTGCATTTTCTTCTTTTGGAGTAACAATAAATTTTTGGTATGATAAATATCCAATAGTAACCAAAGCTGCAGCTGCGATTACACCCATAATATATTTTTGGTTTCTAGCAACCCACTCTTCCGTTTTAGAAGCCGTATCATCTAAAGCGTCAAATGCTTTTGCAGTTGCACTATCTTTAGCATCCACATTGGGAGTATCTTCGATAAAATTAGCATCTACTTTTTCTTCTTTCTCTTTTGGTGCTTTGTAACCTCTTTTATTATAAGTTGCCATTCTGAATTATATTTAGTGTGCGCAAAAATAAAATTTTTATTCATATTTAAAAGCGATTTTTGTCGATATTTTTCAATAATTTGCACGCTCTTAAAAAAAGAAGTATTAAAATATCTCTTTTCGTAGTATCAGTAAGCCATCACAAATGTTTTTAAAAAAAATTTCTTTATTCAATTATAAAAATATTTCGGAAGCAACGTATGATTTTGATGCCAAAATCAACTGTTTTGTTGGAAAAAACGGCGTTGGAAAGACCAATGTGCTCGATGCTATTTATCATTTAGCGTATGGAAAAAGTTATTTTAATCCCCTTGCGGTTCAAAATATTAAACATGGCGAAGAGTTTTTTGTGATTGATGGGGAGTTTGAAAAGACAAAAAGAACGGAGCAAATTGTAAGCAGCTTTAAGAAAGGGCAAAAGAAAATATTGAAACGCAACGGCAAACCGTATGAGAAGTTTTCGGACCATATTGGATTTATCCCGTTGGTTATTATTTCGCCAGCGGATAATGATTTGATTATTGAAGGAAGCGAAACCCGACGAAAGTTTATCGACAGTGTGATTTCGCAATTGGATGCTGCCTATTTGCAAGAATTGATTCAGTATCAAAAAATCATTGGTCAACGGAATGCTCTGTTGAAGTATTTTGCTGTGAATCGTGTTTTTGAAACGGATACTTTATCGATTTATAATGAACAATTGAATGCTTTAGGGCAACCTATTTTTGAAAAAAGAAAACATTTTATAGAAGAATTTCTCCCTATTTTTAACAAACACCATCAAGCTATTACGGGTTCTGCGGAAGAAGTGCAATTGGTGTATGAAAGTCATTTGTTTGAACAAGATACACTGACTTTATTGGAACAAAATCTAGCCAAAGACCGAGCGTTACAATATACATCGGTGGGCATACACAAAGATGATTTAGCATTTCAAATTGATCAGTATCCGATTAAGAAATTTGGTTCGCAAGGGCAACAAAAATCTTTTTTAATTGCTTTGAAATTGGCGCAGTTTGAATTTGTAAAAAAACAATCCGGAGAAAAACCCATTTTGCTTTTTGATGATATTTTTGACAAACTGGATGAAACTCGGGTGAGCAAGATTATTGAAATGGTGAATCAAGAGGAATTTGGACAATTGTTTATTTCGGATACGCATCCTGAACGTACTGAAAACATTGTGAAAACAACCCATCAAACATATAAAATATTTAACTTGTAATTATTGCTCGTTTGCCTTATTTTTACCTCATTAATTTGGACAAAAAACAATCCTATGATATCAAAAGAAGCCTTACAATTTCTGGAAGATTTAATTGCCAACAACAACACAGAATGGATGCATGCCAACAAAAAAAGGTATGACAACTATAAAAAAGACTACCATAGTTTTATTGCTTCCATTTTGGCAGCGATGAAACCTTTGGATCCTTCGTTGGAACCTTTGGAAGTTAAAAATTGTACGTTCCGAATAAATCGTGATATTCGTTTTAGTAAAGACAAATCGCCTTATAAAACCAATATGGGGGTTTGGATGTCGCAAGATAAGAATCGCAAAAATGCGCCGGGTTATTATATTCATTTTGAAAAAGGGAATTGCTTTATTGCGGGTGGCGTTTGGTGTCCGGAGCCGACTGAGTTAAAACAAATTCGCAAAGAGATTGAGTTTTTCCATGATGATTTAGAAGCGGTGCTTTCGGATAAAAAGTTTACCTCGGAGTTTTCGGGCTTGGATAAATCGGAAGGGAATATGTTGAAAAAAGCACCTAAAGATTTTGATCCTACTCATCCTGCTATTGAGCTTTTAAAACTAAAGAGCTTTACGGCTTCTCATAAGATTAATGAGAAAGATTTTACGGATAAGGACTTTAGTGAAAAGATAGCCAAACAATTAATTGCGTTACAACCAATGAATGACTTTTTGAGACGAGCGTTGGAAACGGTGGAATAATTAGGAATTGGGAATTACGAATTAGGAATTACTTATGAAGATTTACGATAACTTTTCTTTAAAAAAACACAACACTTTTGGGATTGAAGCGAAAGCGAAACAATTTGTTGCGGTGCACACTGTTGCGGAATTGAAAACGGTTTTGGAACAACATGCAGATGATAAAAAATTTATTTTGGGTGGCGGTAGCAATATGTTGTTGACTCAAGATATTGATGCGTTGGTGATTCATGTGGATTTGAAAGGCAAGCGCATTGTTAAGGAAGATGACGATTTTGTTTGGGTGGAAAGTGATGCGGGTGAAGTATGGCATGAGTTTGTGTTGTGGACGATTGACCAAAACTTTGGGGGATTGGAAAACATGTCTTTGATACCTGGGAATGTGGGTACGACTCCAGTGCAAAATATTGGGGCGTATGGTACGGAGATCAAAGATACTTTTGTTTCTTGTGAGGCGATGCAGATTAGCACGCAAACGATGAAAACGTTTACCAAAGACGACTGTCATTTTGGGTACCGAGAAAGTATTTTTAAGCAAGAAGCCAAAGACCAGTATGTGATTACTTCGGTGGTTTTTAAACTAACGAAACGCCATCATAAAATAAATACTTCGTATGGTGATATTACCTCTGAATTAACAAAAAACAACATCCAAATTCCAAATCTCAAAGATGTTTCTAATGCGGTGATTGCAATACGACAAAGTAAATTGCCAGACCCTAAGGAATTGGGCAACAGTGGTAGCTTTTTTAAAAACCCTATTCTTACGAAAGCTGCTTTTGAAAAAGTGCATGCCTTGCACCCAACCCTACCCCATTATGTTATTTCTGATACGGAAGTGAAGGTACCGGCTGGATGGTTGATTGAACAGGCTGGATTTAAAGGCAAACGTTTTGGTGATGCGGGGGTACATAAAAACCAAGCGTTGGTGTTGGTGAATTATGGCCATGCTACAGGACAAGAGATTTTAAATGTTTCTAAAGACATACAAGCGACAGTTTTGCAACAATTTGGTATTGCGATTGAAGCCGAGGTGAATGTGATTTAGAGGAATATCTATATATTGAAAAAGGTTGTTGAGAGATTCAACAACCTTTTTTTGTTTGGTTTAATTACCACACGAAAGGATTCGTGCCGGATTGGGGGCAATTGAAAATCAAAACAAGATTTGTATAATGATAAACAGGACTTTTACTATTGTAAATAGAACTTTCATAGTGGCAAACAGAGCTTTCATATAAACAAACAGAGCTTTTATTATAGCAAATAGGACTTTAATAATGGCAAATAGAGCTTTTATTATGCCAAACAAAGCTTACACAATGATAAATAGGACTTTTATTATGGTAAATAGAGCATTCATTATAACCAATGGAATATTCAATATGGTCAATAGGACTTTTATTATGCTCAATAGAACATTCAATATGGTTAATAGGACTTTTATCATGCTCAATAGAACATTCATTATAGCAAATAGGACTTTCAATATGGTCAATAGGACTTTCATCATAATTAATAGAACATTCAATATGGTCAATAGGACTTTTATCATGCTCAATAGAACATTCATTATAGCAAATAGGACTTTAACCACCACTAATTTGCGTAAGACTTATACTATATACTATTGAACTTTAAAACCACACTTATACTACAGCCAACCGCTTTTTTATAGGGGTAGACCGTATATTTAAAGAAAGACAATCGTTTACTTGTTATAACTCAAAAGTCTACTTGAAATGAGCGGTGGAGAAAGTGAGAGAATTTGCGCTGGAAAAATGTTAAAAAATCCTAATTCATAATTCGTAATTCAAAATTGAATTCGCTACTTTTGCAGACGTTTTAAAAAAGACAATATCCTGATTATGTTGCTAATTTTACTTTGTTTATTTATTGCTGTTGTTGTTGTACAATTCTTGTATTATGTGTTGTTTTTTGGGAAGTTTTCGTTTGCTAAACCCCAAACTGTTACCCCTAAAAGAGTGCCGATTTCGGTGATTGTTTGTGCGAAAAATGAAGCTGAAAATGTGGCTAATTTTGTTCCTTTATTAGCGGAGCAAAATTATTCGGATTACGAGATTGTTTTGATTGACGATGCTTCGAGTGATGATACTTTAGAATTGTTTGAAGCTTTTGAAAAACAATATTCCAATGTGAAATTGGTGAAGGTGGAAAACAATGAAGCTTTTTGGGGCAATAAAAAATTCGCCTTGACTCTTGGTATCAAAGCGGCTAAGTATGAATACTTATTGTTTACGGATGCGGATTGCTATCCGAAAACAACGGAGTGGATTACCGAAATGAGTGCGCATTTTACGAAAGAAAAAACAATTGTTTTGGGATATGGTGCGTACGAAAGAATTAAAGGTTCGTTTTTGAATAAAATCATCCGTTTTGAAACGTTATTGACGGCAACGCAATATTTTTCTTGGGCGAAATTAGGAAAACCTTATATGGGTGTGGGTCGTAATATGGCTTACAAACGCGAAGAGTTCTTTAAAACCAATGGGTTTATTGAGCACATGAAAATACGTTCGGGTGATGATGATTTGTTTATCAATGAAGCGTCGAATGCTAGGAATACTACTATTTGCTATACGCCTGAAAGCTTTACGTTTTCGATGCCAAAAACTACTTTTAAAGAGTGGTTTACACAAAAAAGAAGACATGTGGCTACGGCAAAACACTATAAATCTTTTGACAGAACGCAATTAGCAATTTTCTATGGTTCGCAATTGTTATTCATTGTGTTACCTATTATCTTGTT
Organism: uncultured Bacteroidota bacterium; assembly: GCA_903879645.1. Classification (GTDB taxonomy): domain Bacteria; phylum Bacteroidota; class Bacteroidia; order Flavobacteriales; family Flavobacteriaceae; genus Flavobacterium. The sequence goes on along the minus strand of CAIRMK010000086.1, from coordinate 49 downwards.
AGCTTTCCAATTTCAATGGATTGTGGTGACGAGTTTAATTGGGTTTCGT
>CAIRMK010000085.1 GCA_903879645.1 uncultured Bacteroidota bacterium | reverse complement strand
TCCGCTAGACAATATCAAAAAAAGAATTCCAAATTGTACTGCAACCCAACTCCTAAAATCAGATTTCTTTGAACATGAGGGAAGTTATGATTTAATTTTGGAACAAACATTCTTTTGTGCTTTAGACCCTTCACTACGAAAAGAATATGTGCAAAAAATGCAATCCTTATTGAACCCTAATGGAAAATTAGTTGGTTTGTTGTTTCAATTTCCACTCACCGAAGTAGGACCCCCTTTTGGAGGTTCGAAAGAAGAATATGAATTGTTATTTACTAATGATTTTGAGATAAAATTATTAGAAACCGCAAATAATTCTATCAAAGCAAGGCAAGGAAACGAACTCTTTTTTATCTTTATCAAAAAATAACATCATGAACCAAAATAAAATTCTTACACACCAAGAAATAGAACATAAGATTAAACGTATTGCCTACCAGATTTATGAAACTTTCGTTGATGATGAAAGTATTGTCATTGCCGGAATAGCTTCTAATGGCTATATCTTAGCAGAAAAAATAGCTATGGCTTTACAATCTATTTCAACATTAGAAGTACTGCTGTGTGAAGTAATTATTGACAAACAAAATCCAAATTCAGAAATAAGAACTTCCATTTCAAAAGAGGCTTATCAAAATAAAGGAATTGTGTTAGTGGATGATGTGTTAAGCTCGGGTTCGACATTAATGTACGGTGTGAAACACTTTTTAGAGGTTCCACTTAAAAAATTAAAAACAGCTGTTTTGGTCGATAGAAATCACAAAAAATATCCGATTAAAGTTGATTTCAAAGGAATTTCACTTTCTACCTCATCACATGAACATGTAGAAGTTATATTTGAAAAGAATAATAGTCACGCAACGCTAAGCTAATAATTCAGATATCTCTGTAACTATTGTTTCAATACTTTTATTATCTACATCCACTTTAAAAGTAGCTTGATTATAATAAAAACTGCGATCAAATAGATGTTTGGCAATAAACTCTTTTTCCTCATCATCTTTTAAATTTGCTACTAAGGGGCGCTTTTGTTTTTCGGTTTTCAATCGAGCAACCAAAGTATCTATTGATGCCCTCAAATAAATGGAAGTTACATGCTCTCCATTCAAAAGCTCATGGTTATTATAATAGCAAGGGGTCCCTCCACCGGTGCTAATGACTAAGTTTTCTTCAATATTGAGCACTTCTAAAAAAAGCTCGTGTTCTAATTTCCTAAAATAGATTTCTCCCTTTGCAGAAAATATTTTATCAATCGCCATTCCCGATTTTTTTTCAATCATTTCATCCAAGTCAAGACACCTAAAACCAAGTTTAGCAGCAAAATTTTTTGTAACAAATGACTTTCCACTTCCCATATAACCTATAAAAATAACTTTCTTCATAAAATAAAACCTTATAAGTTAAGGCATTAAGAGAGATTACTAAAAAAAGGTAAATTTAAAACAAAATTGCTTTGAAAAATAAATAATAACGCCTTATATTTGCACCCGCATTGAGGAAATGCAAATGACTTGGTAGCTCAGTTGGTAGAGCACATCACTTTTAATGATGGGGTCCTGGGTTCGAGCCCCAGCCAGGTCAC
>CAIRMK010000084.1 GCA_903879645.1 uncultured Bacteroidota bacterium | reverse complement strand
GTAAATCATTAGGCGTTAAGGAAGGATGCGCTTGTTTTACTTTCTTAAGAAAGTCCTTATCGGCAGTATCAAAGGCTTCCCTAAAAACATTCCAAGTATCATCATCCGAAATATTTTTATTAATCACAGAGATAACCGATTTTAAACTTCGTGTTCCTCCCTCTTCTGAGGTCTTTTTTAAATCTTCCTTGATAAGCGACAACAAATCATTTTTCTTAATCAAACTCATAGTGGAAACAGCTAACTCCCGACTTTTGTTATCCACATCCTGTGAAAGCTGCTCATTTTGCAATTTCATCAATTGCTGTTCTGTTTCTAGTTCTTTTATCTCAAGCAATAAATTGTTCTCTTCGATTAATTTCTGCTCTTGTTTTTTGTAATAGTTTTTATAAGCTTTATTGATATAATATGCGATGACAATGGATAAAATAAAATAAATAATTACAGCAAAATTAGTAGCATACCAAGGCTTTGATATTTTAAAAGAATAAACAGCTATATTTTCAGGTATCGAATTAGCAATCTTGGCACGCACTTTAAAAGTATAGTTCCCTGGTGGCAAATTCTTAAAGTTAATAGTAGACTTGGCTCCCCACTCACTCCATTCATCTTGAAATCCTTGTAATGAATATTGATATTCGGCATTAATGTATTTATTATACTCCGGAACAGTATAACTTATCGAAATATTATTTTCATCATAATGGAACGCTCCTCTTTCGGTAATAGCACAGTTTTTAATTTTTTGATTTAATTTATTAATGCTAATATTAGAAATCGATACACTATAATTTCTAAAACTTAAATCATTGATGTTAATAGTATAATAGCCATCTGTGGTCCCAATCAGATAAATAGAATCGGATAGTTGGGTCACATTCTCATACCCCGACATCGAATTCGTCAAAGAAGAAGGTATCGGAATAACATTTTGCTTTAACTGAGAACTCAACTTACTCAAAGAAAAATAATGAATATAATTTTTGGAAAACAACCATATCTTATTAGAATCATCAACAATCATTTTACCGGAAGTATATTCATCTTTCTGAAAAACTGAACTTAAAACAGGGTCTTTATCAAATTTTTTGGTGGTGTTATTAAGTTTAAATATCCCATCCTTACAAGCATAATAGATAGTATTATTATATTGTACTAAACTGGAATTTTTACCTTTCTTCGGATGGGTATAGGTTTTTAAATGCAATGCCTTTTCAAAGGTAGCATTCAATTGAAAACTAAAAACCCCTTTATATTCATGACTAACATAAACTTCATTCCTATTGGTGATTTCAAAATATTTCGAGGAATAATCAAATCCAGAAACTCTATGCTTAAAAACCCATTGATTGTTCTGTTTCTCTAATACAGATAGGCCATAGTAATTACCTTGCAACAATAAATTCTTATGATTGGGAATAGGTTCTAGTTTCCAAGTTCCGGATTGTGAAAAAATAGGGCTGGCACTGCAGTTGTCGACTAAAAAAGTGCCGGAATCATGACCACAAAAAAGAAATCCATCATAGTCAAATAAAGACCAAACCTGTCCTTTTGTTCCATTGACCAACTTAAATTCACTATCAGTGGAAGCACTCTTACAAAACAAACCTTGATTGGTGCCTATATAAAGCATTCCTTTATGCACAATAGAGGCATAAACAGTACCTAAAATCCCCGTATCATCTGAAAAACTTTTTACGGGTGACCGCAAATTGATACAGTTAATTCCGTTATCCAATCCTATCCACAAATTTTTATCTAAATCTTCAAATAAGGATAAGGCAGTATTATTACTAAGTCCTTTACTTTGAGTGATGTGATATTTTATATGGCCATTACTATTAAGTATAAAAATACCATTGGAAACCGTTCCTATAGCATAGCTACCATCCGACAATAGCTGGCTACAATAAACACTACTAGCTTCTATTTGCGAATCGGCTTCAGTAATGTATTTTGTTAAATTCGAATCAACTAATTTATAAAATCCATCCAATTGCGTTTCAATTACTAAACTATCGTCTTTATAAATAATTGAAATTATCTTAGATTTTTTTAAAACATAATGATTAGAAACCAATTTACTTTCTCCATTTTCAATTTCATATAAACCTTCATCTAAAACTTGAAAATAAATGGAAGTATTGGTATTAAAAACTTTAGTGATGGTATGGTGAGGAGAAATAATTTTAAACGTGCCATTTTTAGTATCGTAGATATAAATCCGACTTAGGGATTGAAAAACAACCCATTGATCGTAAGCAAGAATGTTCCAAAACTGCTCATCATCTAGAATCTTATTTTTAATCGACTTACTTAAAGAATTGTATTGTAATTGACCATTTGATAATCGTTTCCAATACCCAAAATCCATATAACATCCCGTATAAATTCTATCACCTATAACTTTTACAGAACGCAGTATAGTCTCATTAGGAGATGGATTTAAAGTCCAAGTAGACCCATTAAATTCCAGTAACCCCTCATTATTCGCAAAATAAATAAATCTGTTTTTATCTTGTGATACCATCCAATTTTGATTCCCCGCACCATATAAAGTGGAGGAATATTTAACTAAAGGAGGCAGTTCTTGAGAGAATCCTAAAAAACTCGATAGAAATAGAAGATATACTATATATTTTGTCAATTTGTTTTACATTTAATTTTTAAAGATACACTTTATTTTAAATAATCGTCAAAGCGAAATAAAAAAACACGCCCTTTTGGAACGTGCTTTAAAACTAAACTAACTTTACTTACTTTTTGATAAACTTTTCTGTTGTAACACTACCATTAGATTGT
>CAIRMK010000083.1 GCA_903879645.1 uncultured Bacteroidota bacterium | reverse complement strand
TCATCTTTTAAATGATTTGCAAAATGGTTGGTGATTTTTTGAATAATTCTAGCGCTAATAATTTCTGCTTGTTCTTCATCGAAATTAGTAATCTTTTTGCGTTGAAAATTCAATTCGCCATCCTTAATAGAATTCAATTTTTCTTTTAGTGCATTAATAGTTGGAGCAAATTTTCTTTGTTTTGTCCAAGCTATGAATTCTTCTTTTATCTCTTCAATAATGGCTTCGGCTGCTGGAATATGAAGTTTTCTGTTTTCTAAAGTTTCATCCGTCATTTGTGATAAATGATCCATGTGTACTAATGTAACTCCTGCTAAATCTTTTACATTTTCATGAACATTTTTTGGAATGGACAAATCTAAAATCAACAGTGGTTTTTTAAGATTTAATATAGCTTTATCTACAGTAGGATTTTGAGCGCCAGTTGCCACAACGACAACGTCTGCTTTTTGTAATTCAAGTTGTAAATCGGCATAATCTTTTACAATCACATTCAACTTTTTAGCCAATTTTTCAGCTTTATCTTTAGTACGGTTAATTAAAGTAATTTGTTCGTGTTTGGTGTGTTTCACTAAATTTTCACACGTATTTCTTCCTATTTTACCCGTTCCAAAAAGCAGAATATTTTTATTAGCGATGTCATCTACATTTTTAAAAATGTATTGTACTGAAGCAAAAGAAACCGATGTTGCTCCCGAAGAAATTTCAGTTTCGTTTTTAATTTTTTTACTTGCTTGGATAACAGCATTCACTAATCTTTCTAGGAAAGCATTCACCAAATTCATTGTTTTACTTTCCGTAAAAGCCATTTTTATTTGACTAATAATCTCAAAATCTCCTAGAATTTGACTGTCTAAACCTGTGCCAACGCGAAACATGTGATTGATGGCTTCTTGATTTTTGTATACAAAAGCTACCCTCTGAAAATCTTCTACAGTGCCTTGACTATTTTCGCAGAGTAATTTGATTAATTGGAAAGGATGTTGCGCGAATCCGTAGATTTCAGTTCGGTTACAAGTAGAAGTAACGATTAACGATTCAATCCCTTCTTTTTTTGCTTGCTCTAAAAGATTGGATTTTGCTTTAGCATCTAAGTTAAATTTTCCTCTCATTTCCGCATCTGCTTTCTTGTAGCTTAATCCTACAGAGTAGAAAGTAGTGAACTTTGGTGTATTTAAATTTTCCATATTTGGGCTTTTACCTAAAAGTTAAACAAAGTTATTCCTATACTGTTTATAAAAGTAACGCTTAAAGTACTTTTTGTATCGCTGTGAGAGTTTTTTGTAAAAAATTGAATTTTTAGCGTTATTTATTATAAATTTGTACTGAAATCAATTGTTTCAAAAACACTTATACAGATTAATTCTAAATAAGTAATTCAAATAATTGTAAATTATTTACGAAAAAATATCGCTATGGGTTCTCAAGAAGAAATTAAAATTGAAAATGATTTTATTTTATTGCGTTTTCAAAATGATGGAAACGAAAATTATCATGTAAAACGACATGTTAATCAAGGGCTTATCCAATTTCATTTTGGGATTAAAGGAAAAGCAAAATTCGTATTTAACGAGGGAGGTTATGCTTTGGATTTGAAAGAAGAAAAAGCACTTTTATTTTATAATCCCCAAAAAGAATTGCCATTAAATTTGGAATTAACCCCTAATACTTGGGTAATATCGGTTATTATTTCCATTCAAAAATTCCACAGTTTGTTTTCAAATGAAGCTGGTCATATTCCTTTTTTAAGTGAAGACAACAAAGACAAAAAGTACTATACAGAGAGCGATATTAGTCCGTCGATGTCAATTGTTTTAAGTCAATTGTTCCATTATAACTTAAATCCTTCCATAAAAAATCTTTACTATAAAGGAAAAGGATATGAATTATTGAGTTTGTATTTCAATCGAACTGAAGATCCAAACGCACAACAATGTCCATTTTTAATTGATGAAGAAAACGTATTGAAAATTAGAAAAGCGAAAGATATTGTTCTTGCCAATATGGCTGAACCACCAGGTTTAGAAGAATTAGCGGACCAAGTTGGATTGAGCTTAAAAAAATTAAAAATGGGATTCAAACAAATTTATGGCGATACTGTTTATGGATTTTTGTTTGATTATAAAATGGATTATGCTAGACAACTATTAGACAGTGGATCCTACAATGTAAATGAGGTTGGTTTAAAAATTGGTTATAGCACAGGAAGTCATTTTATAGCCGCTTTCAAGAAAAAATTTGCTACAACACCAAAGAAATATTTAATGTCTATTAATCAAAATGCATAATGTCATCTATTTTTAGATTAAACATTTAATAAAAAAAGCATAAACTAAAATCTTAAAAAAGTATAATAATTACTTTTATAAAATAAAAATATAATAATGAAAGGAGTATTACTTGTAAATCTAGGTTCGCCTGAAAGTCCAACAGCCAAAGACGTAAAACCATATTTAGATGAATTTTTAATGGATAAATATGTGATTGATGTTCCTTATTTATTGCGAGCTTTGTTAGTTCGCGGCATAATATTAAGAACGCGTCCAGAAAAATCAGCTGCAGCTTACAAGAAAATTTGGTGGGAGGAAGGTTCTCCATTGGTTGTTATTTCACAACGAATGCAGAAAAAAGTACAGCAATTGGTTGATATTCCTGTTTCTTTAGCAATGCGATATGGTTCGATGACCATTCTAAAAGGGTTACAAGAATTAAAAGATAAAGGAGTGGCCGAAGTCATGCTTATGCCTTTGTATCCCCAACACGCGATGGCTTCTACAACAACTATTGAGGTGTTGGCAGAAGAATTACGTAAAAATCATTTTCCGGAAATGACTTTTACTAATGTTCCTGCTTTTTACAACAAGCCGGGATTTATAAAAGCATTAGCAAATTCAATAAAAAAGCATTTGGAAGGGTTTGATTATGATCATTTATTGTTTTCATATCATGGTATTCCGAAGCGGCATATTCGCAAAACAGATGTGACTAAATCGCACTGTAAAATTGATGGCTCTTGTTGCAATACACCTTCGCCAGCCCATGAATTTTGCTACCGCCATCAATGTTATGAAACCACAAAACAAGTAGTTAAATTATTGGGAATTCCGGAAGGGAAATACAGTCAAACTTTTCAATCGCGATTAGCTGGGGATAAATGGTTGACACCTTATACGGATGTTGAGATTAATAAAATGCCCGAACAAGGGATTAAAAAATTAGCGGTGGTAACTCCTGCATTTGTTTCTGATTGTTTAGAAACTTTGGAAGAAATTGCCATGGAAGCCAATCATCAGTTTAAAGAACATGGGGGTCAAGAGTTTTTGGCCATTCCTTGTATGAATGATGATGATGAATGGTGTGAGGTTGTTGCCGGCTGGGTTAAAGATTGGAGTAAATAAAAATTTGAAATCATGTATGAATATTTAAAATCACTACACTTAATCTTTGTCATCACATGGTTTGCAGGATTGTTTTATATTGTGCGCTTGTTTGTGTATCAAATAGAAGCCAATGACAAACCTTCTCCAGAGCGTGAAATTTTATTAAAACAATACAAAATAATGACGTATCGTCTTTGGTATATCATTACTTGGCCAAGCGCTGTGTTGGCAAGTTTATTTGCTTTTTGGATGTTATTTTTTACGCCAGTTGGTAATGCATGGTTGCAAACTCCTTGGATGCATGTAAAACTTGTATTTGTTTTTCTTTTGTATTTGTATCATTTAAAATGCCATCAGATTTATAAACAATTGCAAAATGACCAATTCAATTATACCTCAAACTTTATGAGGATTTGGAATGAAGGGGCAACAATAATTTTATTTGCTGTTGTTTTTTTAGTAATAATAAAAAACGAAATCAATTGGATTTATGGTGTTATCGGAATAATTTTATTTTCAATTTTAATTATGTTAGGGTTTAAATTTTATAAAAGATTACGAGAAAAAAATAAATCATAGATGCTCAACAGATTTAAAATGTCAATGCTTTCTCTTCGAATTAGGATTTTCCTTTCGATGATTGTATTGATATTAATTACGTCTATTCTTTTAGCTACAATTTCGGTTATTCAGTTTCAAAATGAAGCAAAGAAGTATTATCAAGAGCGGTTAGACAGAAAAGAAGAAGCCGTGAAAGAGCACATTAATTATGTGCTTTCTAATTCAACTTATCCTTTAACCGAAAGAAATTTACCGTATATTTTTAAGGATAAAATCCATGAATTATCAGACATTCATAATATTGAAATCAACATCTATAGTTTGGATGGAAAACTTCTTAAATCTTCCAAAGCTTCTTTTTCAGTTGATAAAGTGGCGCCACCAATTCCAAAATACATTGTCAAACTAGTTCAATCTTCTATTGAGAAAAGATATGTGGATATCAAAAACATAGATGGGGTAAAAAATAGGTCCTCTTATAGTGAGATTAAAGATGACAAATTTAAACCTCTTGGCATTTTGAATTTACCCTATGTTGAAGATGATAGTTTTTATCAAGATGAGATTCAAGATTTCTTGGTTCGATTGAGTCAGGTTTATTTTTTTATGTTGATTGTCGCTTTTACGTTAGCGTATTTTCTTTCTAGCTATATTACCAAATCGTTGAAAACAATTTCTGATAAAATTAATGAAACTAGTTTGGATCAAAAGAATGAAAAAATTGTAATTGAAGCCAATAGTCGTGAAATTAATTCGTTAATTAAAGCCTATAATGCCATGGTGGATAAACTAGAAGAAAGTGCTACCATGTTGGCACAATCAGAAAGAGAGCAAGCTTGGCGTGAAATGGCAAAACAAGTTGCACATGAAATAAAAAATCCGCTTACACCAATGCGTTTGACGGTTCAAAGTTTTCAACGTAAATTTGATCCCGAAGATCCTTATTTGAAACAAAAATTGAATGATTATACAAAGACATTAATTCAGCAAATTGACACCATGAGTTCGGTAGCTTCCGCTTTTTCTAATTTTGCTTCAATGCCTGCACAACAAAATGAGACACTAAATGTAGTAGAAGTAGTAGAATTTTCATTGGATATTTTTAATGAAGAATATATTCATTTTGAAAGTGATAAAAAGGAAATAATCACTATTATGGATAGAACGCAATTGATTCGAATCATTACTAATTTAGTGAAAAATGCTATTCAAGCCATTCCAGAAGAGCAAGAACAAAAATCGATTATTGTAGCTGTAAAAGAATTAGATAACAACGTTAATATAACAGTAAACGATAATGGGGTAGGCATAGAATCGGAATATATAGAACATATTTTTGAACCAAAATTTACCACTAAAACAAGTGGAATGGGACTTGGTTTAGGAATTATCAAAAACATTATTGAAAATTACAAAGGAACTATTACATTTGAAACTGAATATGGAAAAGGGACAACTTTTATTGTTTCCCTTCCAATAATTTAATATTAATAAAATGAATTTCGAAAACATAATCATTACCTCCGAAAACGGAATAGGACAAATTACCATTAATCGTCCTTCAAAATTAAATGCATTAAACATCGCTACTATTAAAGAACTTCATGACTGTTTGGAAGCTTTGGATGCCAATTCAGAGATTAGAGTAATCATTATAACTGGTGAGGGAGAAAAAGCATTTGTTGCTGGCGCTGATATAGCTGAATTTGCAAATTTTTCCATTGAAGAAGGGGCACAGTTGGCTCAACAAGGGCAAGAGTTACTGTTTAATTTTGTGGAGCGATTACATACTCCTGTTATTGCTGCTGTAAATGGATTTGCTCTAGGTGGTGGATTAGAATTGGCTATGGCTTGTCATTTTAGAGTTGCCTCAGAAAATGCTAAAATGGGATTGCCGGAAGTTTCGCTAGGCGTAATTCCAGGGTATGGAGGTACACAAAGATTGCCGCAACTTATTGGCAAAGGAAGAGCGATGGAAATGATTATGACGGCAGGAATGGTAACTGCAGAAGAAGCGTACAGAACAGGATTGGTAAATCATGTAGTGCCTCAAGCCGAACTTTTAGATTTCACTAAATCATTAGCACAACGAATTATAAAAAATTCTCCTGTTGCCATAGCAAAAGCTATAAAGGCTATAAATGCTAATTTTAAAGATGGGGTTGATGGTTTTGAAACAGAAATAAGAAACTTCGGTAAGTGTTTTGGAACTGAAGATTTTAAAGAAGGAACAACTGCTTTTTTAGAAAAAAGAAAAGCTGATTTTAAAGGTAAATAATAGAAAAAAAAGAGTATCTAAATCTAGATACTCTTTTTTTTTAGTTTTAAATTTTTTAGTCAATTACCATTTCTGGAATTTCTCCTTCGATAATTAATTCAGCTTCTGTTGAGGTAATGATATGATCTACGGAAACTCCAGGAGCACGTTCTAGTAATTTGAACCCATTAGGGGTGATTTCTAAAACGGCTAATTCCGTCACTACTTTTTTTACGCAACCAACACCTGTTAGCGGTAATGTACATTTTTTGAGAATTTTACTTTCACCAGCTTTGTTTACGTGCATCATAGCCACAATAATATTATCTGCAGAAGATACTAAATCCATTGCTCCTCCCATTCCTTTAACCATTTTTCCAGGAATTTTCCAGTTGGCAATATCTCCATTTTCTGAGACTTCCATGGCACCCAGAATAGTTAAATCTACATGTTGTCCTCTAATCATTCCGAAACTAAAAGCAGAATCAAAAAAACTAGCGCCTGGTAAAGTAGTAATGGTTTGTTTTCCTGCATTGATTAAATCAGCATCTTCTTCTCCTTCAAAGGGGAATGGTCCCATTCCGAGTATACCGTTTTCGCTTTGAAATTCAACAGAAATATCGGTGCGAACATAATTGGCAACCAATGTTGGAATACCAATTCCTAAGTTTACATAATAGCCATCTTTTACTTCTTTAGCTATTCTCTTTGCTATATCGTTTTTATCTAATGCCATTTATAAATTCGAGATTAAATATGCTGAAGTCCAAGATGTTTTACTACCATCTGAGCAAACAGTTCTCATATAAAAATCATAAGTATAAGATCTTGTTAAAATCATTACTGGCCATCCACTTGTTGATGCTGTATATATTGTACCTGTTGAGATTGAGTTTCCATGTGGAACTACAACATACTCGAAATTTGTACCACCATTATAACTCCAGTGAAGAGAAACATAGGCAGTTGTACTCGTTGTAGACTCAATTTGATGCGAAAGATTTGTCGGTAAATTACAAACACTAGTAGAATTTAAGTAGGTATATACATCAGACCAAGGACTCCATAATTGTGAGGTTGAACAATATGATCTAACATAAAAATCATAGCTTGTATTTCCATTCATAATAAAACCTGAACAATAATCATTTGTTATACTTACTGTTGTTCCATTTCCTAACGTAAAACCATGAATACCATATTGAATTTGACAATTTGTGTTGGTGCCAGTACTGTTTGTCCATGACAAATAATTACCTCCTCCATTGTAATTTACATTTGAAGGTCTGCTGCAAAAGCTACTAATAGTGACAACTTTTGGAGAAGACCAATTACTTAAACTACCGTCAGTACAAACAGCTCTTGCATAAAAAATATAAGTACCTCCTGTACCCATAGATAATTCATCAGGAGTTTTACTTTGAGATAAGCTATTCATAATAAAGGTATTTCCGTAATCTGGATTTGGACTTGAAGAGGCGCTTTGATAAGATACCTGATAATACAATGGACTTGAAGTTGACACTATAGTAAATAGTAATAAATCAGACTGTTGAATTACATTTAGACTTGAGACACTTGAGCAAGTATTCGTTGCCACAACTTCATCATTTTTAGATTTGCTACAAGAATTTGTTATTAATAAAAAAGTAGTTGCTACTAAAGTTAAAATATTTTTTTTCATAATTGTTTATTTTTTGGTTACTGTTTTTTGTTCAATTCTTTTCTCAAATTTTCCCCCTTTGAAAATCCTTTGAATTAATATTCCAGGAATGTGTATTTCGTTTGGATTTAAACTTCCAATAGGAAGTAACTCTTCAACTTCGGCTATGGTTATTTTCCCAGCACCACACATACAAGGGTTGAAATTTCTTGCGGTTCCTTTAAAAATCAGATTTCCTGCTTCGTCACCTTTCCACGCTTTTACGATGGAGAAATCGGCTTTGAAAGCATGTTCCATAATATGCATTTTTCCATTGAATTCACGAACTTCTTTTCCAATGGCCACTTCTGTTCCGTAACCTGCCGGAGTAAAGAATGCTGGAATTCCAGCTTGGGCTGCTCTGCAACGTTCCGCTAAAGTTCCTTGTGGAATTAACTCAACATCTAATTCTCCAGAAAGCATTTGACGTTCAAATTCTGCATTTTCTCCAACATAAGACGAAATCATTTTATTGATTTGTTTCTGTTGCAATAACAAGCCTAGACCAAAATCATCTACTCCAGCGTTATTGGAAATACAAGTTAGGTTTTTAGTTCCTTTTTTTACTAATTCAGCAATTGAATTTTCAGGAATTCCGCAAAGTCCAAAACCGCCTAACATTATAGTCATGTTATCTTCAATTCCTTGAAGGGCGTCTTGTACTGAATTTACTTTTTTATTAATCATATTTACTATGAATTTATTCTATCAATTATTTAAAGTCCAAACTCATCTGGATTTTGTTCTTCAATATTTGTTGAGTCTTTTTCTTTATGATTTTGTGGTGACCAACAATCCACTTTTATATTGAAGTTATCGGGTCTTTGGAAATCGTCTTTGGATATTTGTAAGTCCTTATCCTCATAACATTTTTCATAAAATACCCCCAAATTGGCAGTGCTGCCGTAGCTCCTTGCCCGTAAGTAATACTTTTAAAATGTGCTGAACGATCTTCGCAACCTACCCAAACACCAGTAACCAGATTTGGCACCATACCAATAAACCAACCATCAGATTGATTTTGTGAAGTTCCAGTTTTACCGGCAATGGGATTTTTGAAAACATAAGGGTAACCAGTCCAACGATTGTCGCCAGAACCACCACCTTCAGTTCTTAATCTTTCACCAGAACCACCTTCGGTTACGCCTTCCAGTAATTTGATTACTGCAAAAGAAACGTCTTTATTTAAAACATCATGGGTCTCTGGAACTGGCTCATAAATAACAGCCCCATTCTTATCTTCAATTCTTGAGATAAATTGGGGTTTAATGTAAACTCCTTGATTGGCAAAAGTACTATATGCTGCAACCATGTCTTGTACCGTAATATCTACAGCTCCAAGGGCAATAGAGGGTTGCACAGGAATTTCTGAATTCACTCCTAATTTATGGGTAAGTGCCACTACAGCTTCTGGTCCGGTTTTGTCAATTAATTTAGCAGAAATAATATTTACTGAATTGGCTAACGCTTTTTTAAGGGTCATCATTCCTCTGTATTTATTGTCTGAATTTCTTGGTTCCCAGTCTTCAGTAACATGATGGCGTCCTTTATGTATCATGAAAGGAGCGTCTAATAAGGTATCACAAGGAGACATTCCTAATTGCTCGATAGCGGTGGCATAAACGAATGGTTTGAATGTAGACCCCACTTGACGTGCTCCTTGACCCACATGGTCATATTGGAAATATTTGTAATTGATTCCACCAACCCATGCTTTTATTTGTCCCGTTTGAGGCTCCATTGACATCAAACCCGCTTGAAGGAAATGTTTGTAATATCGGATAGAATCTAACGGAGTCATAATGGTATCTCGTTCCCCTTTCCAGGTGAAAACAGTCATTTTTGTTTTCACTTTGAATGATGCTATGATTTCCTCATCCGTTTTTTCATCCGCTTTTAAAATTCGCCATCTTTCAGAGTTTTTCATGGCTTGTTTGAATATTTTGTCGGTTTCAGCCTCTGAAATATTTACAAAAGGAGCATTTTTATTTCCTTTTTGTTGATTGAAAAATTCTTCTTGAAGATTTTTAATATGCGCTTGAACTGCTTCTTCAGCATGTTCTTGTATTTTAGAATCTATGGTGGTGTAAATTTTTAGACCGTCCCCATAAATGTCATATTCTTCTCCATTTGGTTTTTTATTTTCTTTTACCCATTTCTTCATGTAATCACGAAGGTATTCTCTAAAGTAGGTAGCAGTTCCATCCAAATGGCTTTCCGGATGAAAATTTAAAGCAATAGGTTTTTTTTCAAGTAATTTTTTTGCAGATTCTTCCAGATGATGATTTCTCACCAATTGTCCTAAAACCACATTTCTTCTTTTCATAGCCTTTTCAGGACGACGAACTGGATTAAAAAAAGAAGGATTGGTAAGCATTCCCACCAACATGGCACTTTCTTCAACGGTCAAATCTCTAGGTTCTTTGTTAAAATACACTTTTGAAGCCGATCGAATTCCTACAGCTCCATTGACGAAATCCACCTGATTGAAATACAAAGCAATGATTTCGTTTTTTGTATACTGGCGTTCCAATCGAACAGCAATAATCCATTCTTTGGCTTTTTGAATCATACGAAACGGAAGGAATTTAGACCCTTCACCGTGGAACAAAAGCTTCGCCAACTGTTGTGTAATAGTACTTGCTCCTCCATTGGAACCTAGTTTTACCGCTGCCCCTAAGGTTCTACGAGCATCAATTCCAGAATGTTCATAAAAGCGTTCATCTTCTGTTGAAACAAGAGCATCAACTAGAGATTTTGGTAAATCTTTGTATTTGATTGCGGTTCTATTTTCATTGTAGAATTTACCTAAAGTTACTCCATCTGAAGAAATTATTTCGGTAGCTAAATTAGAGTTTGGATTTTCTAAATCTTCAAAAGAAGGCATTTTACCAAAAAGACCCCAAGAAGCAAATAAGAAAAACAAGAATATCCCTCCAAGAGTATAGAAAAATACTCTCCAAAATTTCTTTTGATAGTATTTGATATCTTTTACTGGAGTTGTTTTTTTTGTTTGAGAAATGTTTTTTTGTGCCATAATTTTTAGTCTATAGATTCAATTCTAAAACCTACTTCTGTGATTCCTTTTAAGTTATTCACACCAGCCACTTTTCCTTTTTGTCTAACGGCTTGACGGACATGAACCTTATAGTCACCTTTCAATTTAAAATCTACTTTCTCTTTGTAAAAAAGTTTATTTTCTTTGATATCTGTAAATCCATCCCCCATTAAAGTTCCATCAGGATTTGCCATTTTATACTCTAAAGTGTCAACCAATATTTTTTTGTTGGGTTGCTCTAGTGACACAATTAAAAATAAATTATCAAAAGGGTAATCATTATTGTCTCGAACATTTACAAAAAGATTGTATTTTTTTTCACTTTCTAATTTTGGCAATTTGAAGGTAATTATACTATCTCTATGCCAAGAATTTCCAACCGATTTATATTCGTCAAAAACCCTTTTTTTGTCGCAAGAAATAACTAAAAGAGCTACTAAAATAAACAGTATGCTATTTTTTATCTTCATTCTTTTTAATAATTATAGGTCTTCTATTCGGTTGATTTTGGTTTGGATTTCCTTGATTTTGGTTTCCTTGATTTTGGTTTGGATTTGGATTTCCTTGATTTGGGATTTTATTTTGATTTTGCCCTTGAGGAGCATTAGGACCTGCTACCTTGTTTTTATTTCTATTTTTGTTTTTGTTTTTACTCTTTTTGGGTTGATCAAAACGAGTTAAACTTTCTTGTCCCATAGCATTGTTGAAGTTAGCTTCTTGTTCTACAATAATTTCAATAGCAAAATCTTCCAATGATGAAACACGTTTTTTCTCTTTGTTTTGCGCCATAATTTCTTTTATCTGCTCAATTTTCAACACATGCCAATTCGCAAAATTATCAGTATAGGCAAACCACATTAATCCTTTAAAAATATCTTGTTTTTGACAAATAGCATCTCCTTTTTCGGTATGTAATTTGGTTTCAAAATCAGGAAAATCCTTTAAAGCATCTAGATAAGTATCTAATTCATAGTTCAAACAACATTTCAATTTGCCACATTGTCCGGCTAATTTTTGAGGATTTAAAGACAGTTGTTGGTAACGAGCTGCTGAAGTATTTACACTTCTAAAATCGGTCAACCAAGTAGAACAACACAATTCTCTTCCGCACGATCCAATTCCTCCAAGTCTAGCGGCTTCTTGACGAAAACCAACTTGTTTCATTTCAATTCTAGCTTTGAAAACTTGTGCAAATTCTTTAATTAATTGTCGGAAATCTACTCTGTCTTCAGCAGTGTAATAGAAAATGGCTTTAGAACCATCTCCTTGAAATTCGATATCCGAAATTTTCATTTGCAATTTTAAAGCTATAGCAATTTCACGCGCTTTAACTTTCATCGGCTCCTCTTTATCGCGTGCATCCTTCCAAATATCAATATCTTTTTGAGAGGCTTTTCTATAAATTTTAAGAATATCAGGACTTGTTAGACTCACTCCTTTTTTCTTCATTTGAATTCGAACTAGTTCACCTGTAAGGGTTACTATACCCACATCATGACCTGGAGAAGCTTCAGTAGCCACCACATCACCCATGCTTAAAGTAAGTTTTTCAGTATTTCGGTAAAATTCTTTTCGTCCGTTTTTGAATCGGATTTCGACGCAGTCAAAAGGCGCTTCGCCAGTAGGCAAATTCATATTGCCCAACCAGTCAAAGACCGTTAATTTGTTGCAGCTATCGGTGCCACAAGTCCCATTATTTTTACATCCTTTTGGTGTACCGTCTTTGGTACCCGTAGAACAGTTTGTACAAGCCATAGTATATCTAGATTGTTGCCAAACGCAACTTAAATTCTTAAAAACGATTAATTGGTAAAGATAGTATTTTTATAAAATAAATTCCAATAAAAAAATTTCAAAAACCAATGTAGAAATTAGTTCTTGTAATCTGGAATTTTGTGTTCAATACAAATTGTTGCCGTTAAGTTTCTTTTACAGTAATAATATTCACTGGACAGGCTTTTTCTGCCAATTCACAATATTCTATAATGGTATGGTCGGGTGATTTTAGGGTATAAAAACCTTTGGCATTGACGGATTTAATCAATACCGATTTTCCATCTTTTTTTGACATTTGAAATTGTGCAGGCGCCATTTCTACACAATAATTGCAGCCAATGCACTTGTCTCTTTGAAGGGTAACAATGACCATTAGTTTTCTACAATTTTATACATTTTATCAGACAAACGAATTCTGAATGGTAGTTTCAAGGTACAACTATCGCCTTTAGTTGCCTTGTCTGAATTGACATCATTTACAAACATATCTTCAATAACTAATTCTTGTGCGCCGGTAGTGGGTCCTGTAATTAGAATTTTATCTCCTTTTTTGATGTCATACGCTTCAATCTTAAATTCGGCAATGCTTGATTTTACAAAATAATGCATTCCTTTTCCAACATATACTTTCTTTTGTGTGGCACTTGACCCAGGATTTTCGGACCATTCGCCCATTTTTTGACCTAAATAATAACCACTCCAAAAGCCACGATTGTATACGGTTGCTAAATCTTCCATCCAGGTAGTGACTTTTTCTTTGGTAAAAGTCCCTTCATAATAGGAATCGATAGCGTCACGATAGGTTTTGATAACTGTTGCCACATAATCAGCAGCTCGACCTCGACCTTCAATTTTCAATACTTTTATTCCAGAATCGATGACTTGGTCAAGGAAATCAAGTGTACATAAATCTTTTGGAGACATGATGTATTCGTTATCGATTTCCAATTCATTGCCGCTTTCTTGGTCGATAACTATATATTTTTTGCGACAATTTTGCTTGCATGCTCCTCGATTGGCAGAAGAATTATGGGAATGCAAACTTAAATAGCATTTTCCGGAAACGGCCATACACAAAGCACCGTGGCCAAAAATTTCAATTTCTACTAAATTGCCACTGGGCCCTTTGATTTGTTCTTTTTCAATATCATCCGTGATTTTTTTCACTTGACGTAAACTCAACTCTCTAGAAAGCACAATGGTATCAGCAAACAAGGCATAAAACTTAACCGTTTCAATGTTGGTTACATTCAATTGTGTTGAAATATGTACTTCGATTCCAGTTGTTTTTGCTGTCATTATTACTGCTTGGTCTGAAGCAATCACAGCCGTAATTCCAGCTTCTTTAGCTTTGGTCAAAAGTGTTTTTACGATGGATAAATCATGGTCGTAGATAATTGTATTTAGGGTTAGATAGGTTCTAACATTTTTTTCTTTACATCTTCGTGCGATTTCAGGTAAATCATCTAAAACGAAATTTACGGTTGCTCTGGCACGCATATTCAATTGTTCGACACCAAAATAAATAGAATCGCAACCATTATCTAAAGCGGCTTGCATTGATTCAAAATTTCCTGCTGGAGCCATAAGTTCTATTTTTCCTGAAGTTGTCATTAGCTTATAATTTTAAATAATTTATCAGATAATCTTACTCTAAAAGACACTTCAAAAGTAACTTTATCTCCAATTTTAGCAACTGAATTTTCGTTTCCGTTTACTAACATTTTTTCTAAAATCATTTCTTGATTTCCTGTTGTTGGACCAGAAATTAAGATTTTATCTCCAATGTTTAATTCGTTATTTTCAATGATGAAAAGTCCAACTTGAGCTTTTACATAAAAATGTTGAACGTTGCCAACAAGTACTTTTTTGATTTTTACTTTCTGACGAATGTCATTGGATTTGTTGGCAACAGCTAAAGGCTTGTCGGATAGTTCTCCTGAATGTTTGAACTTTAAATTCTCCGATTTTCCTTTTCTAAAAACTTTATTTCCAACTTGTTTACCACTTCTCAACTTTACTTGTTCTGCCAAAGGTAAATGTGTGATTTCTAAACATTCCGTAGAACAACAGTTTTCCATTGCGGCTTTACAGTCATCACATTGAATAAATAGTAAATGACAGCCATCATTCAAACAATTGGTATGATTATCACAAGGTTTTCCACATTGATGGCATTGCGAAACAATATGTTCGGTAATTCGTTCTCCTAATCTATGGTCGAAAACAAAGTTCTTTCCTATGAATTTACTTTCTAAATTTTCTTCTTTGATTTGTTTGGCATAATTGATAATACCGCCTTCCAATTGGAAAACATTTTTAAATCCTTGATGTTTGAAATAGGCTGAAGCTTTTTCGCAACGGATACCACCGGTGCAATACATCACTAGATTTTTATCTTCTTTAAATTCTTTCAATTGCTCGTTGATAATTGGCAAAGATTCCCTAAAAGTTTCCACATCAGGAGTAATTGCTCCCTTGAAATGACCAATTTCACTTTCGTAATGGTTTCTAAAATCTACAACAATAGTGTTAGGGTCTTCTAAAATCTGATTGAATGCTGCTGCTTTCAAATGGACACCAATATTAGTAACGTCAAAAGTTTCGTCGCTTAATCCGTCGGCAACAATTTTGTCACGAACTTTTACAGTAAGTTTTAAAAAGGAATGGTCATCATGTTCCACAGCTACATTCAAGCGAATGTTTTTCATAAAATCATAAACCTCTAAAGTTTCTCGGAAAGCCTCAAAATTCTCGGCTGGCACTGACATTTGGGCATTGATCCCTTCTTTTGCAACATAGGTTCGACCAAGGGCATCGAGTTTGTTCCAAGCTAGAAATAAATCGTCACGAAATTTTTTAGGATCTTCAATTTTGGCATACGCATAGAAAGACAATGTAAGTCGTTGTTTACAGGCTTCATCGATTAATTGTGCTCTTTCTTCTGCGCTTAAGGTGTTGTACAGTTGCATGCTATAAACAGTTTAAGGTTAGAATGTGAGACGCGATACATCGCATCTTTGCAGAATTCTAAATGGAAGAATTCGAGTGCAAATGTAAAATAAATTTATTAAAAAACCCTGTCAGAATTTTAAACTCTAACAGGGTTGAAATTTTAAGAATGAAAGTTTTAACAGAATTCTGCGAAAGCATCTTTTAAGTTTTCAGCAATCATTTCAGCAGGTCTTCCTTCAATGTGATGACGTTCTAACATGTGCACCAATTCTCCATTTTTAAACAAAGCGATACTTGGAGACGATGGAGGAAAAGGGAACATATGTTGGCGGGCAGCATCAACTGCTTCTTTGTCAACACCAGCGAAAACCGTCACTAAATGATCTGGTTTTTTTTCTCCCTCTAAACTCATTTTTGCTCCTGGACGAGCATTTCTAGCAGCACATCCACAAACCGAATTGATAACCACTAGAGTAGTTCCATCAGCTTTTAAAGCATTTTCAACTTCCGTTGCGTTATATAAATCTTGAAAACCAGCGTCAGAAAGTTCTGTTCTCATTGGTTTTACCATTTCTTCTGGATACATATTTTTTAATTTTAAATATTAGATATCAAATATTAGATTTAAAAATCTTTTGCAAATATAAATAGAATCCTTGTTTTTAGAATGATTCTAATCATAAAGATTTGTTATGATGTTATAAAGAATTTAATATTTGTATTTTTGACAAGGATAATTAGAATTATGAATAGATCTCTTGACGAAGTCAACCAATCGATAGCCACCGAAGGCAAGAAAACAGGATTTAGAAAAATCTTGGCTTTTCTTGGTCCCGCTTATTTGATAAGTGTTGGCTATATGGATCCGGGTAATTGGGCCACCGATTTAGCTGGAGGAAGTCAGTTTGGGTATACCTTGATTTGGGTTTTGTTGATGAGTAATTTGATGGCGTTGCTATTGCAAAGTTTAAGTGCCCGTTTAGGGATTGTTACGCAACGCGATTTAGCTCAAGCCTCGCGTGAAACCTATTCTCCATTTATCAATTATATCCTTTATTTTCTAGCTGAAATTGCCATTGCAGCTTGTGATTTAGCGGAAGTTCTTGGGATGGCAATCGGAATCAATTTGCTATTTGGAATTCCTTTGATTTATGGCGTTTTGATTACCGTTTTAGATACCTTTTTACTATTGTTTTTAATCAATAAAGGCATTCGAAAAATGGAGGCTTTCATTATTGCATTAGTAGCAATTATAGGGCTATCATTCTTTTTTGAAATGATTTTTGCCCAACCCGAAATGGGAAAAGTTATTTCAGGATTAATTCCAAGTTTGCCAAATAAAGAAGCGTTGTATATTGCTATTGGAATTATTGGAGCAACCGTAATGCCTCATAATTTATATTTACATTCTTCCTTGGTGCAAACTCGAAAATTCAATAGGAGTAAAGAGGGAATTAAGCAAGCTTTGAAATATAATTTTATTGATTCAACCATTGCTTTAAATTTGGCATTTTTTGTAAATGCAGCTATTTTGATTTTAGCGGCAGCAACATTTTACAAAAACGGAATGTTTGAAGTTGCCGAAATTCAAGATGCGCATCAGTTTTTAGCTCCGATGTTAGGTACAAAATGGGCTCCCATTTTATTTGCTGTTGCCTTGATTGCAGCGGGACAAAGCTCAACAATTACAGGAACTTTAGCTGGGCAAATTATTATGGAAGGCTATTTGAATTTGAGAATACAACCCTGGGTAAGACGAATTATTACGCGATTAATAGCCATTGTTCCAGCAGTAGTTGTTATTTTGGTTTACGGAGAAAGTGCAACTGGAAAAATGTTGATTTTCAGCCAGGTGATTTTGAGTTTGCAACTTGGTTTTGCCATTATTCCATTGATTCATTTTGTGAGTGATAAGACAAAAATGAAAGGATTTCATATTAGTAAAATCACTCAAATTACTTCTTGGATTGTAGCTTTGATCATAGTTTCTTTAAATGCAAACTTGGTTTTCGATGAAATTAGAAGTTGGTTAGAAACATCCTCTAATCCGGTGATCTTGTGGTTAACCGTTGTTCCGATGGCCATTGGGTTTTTACTATTACTGCTTTATATTGTATTTAAACCGTTTATAACCAAAGCAAAACTTGAATCACAAAATCACTTACCCCATAATTTCGAATTGAATTTTTCGCAATCGGAAACTTATGATAAAAGAAAAATTGCTATAGCGGTTGATTTCTCAAATGCTGATGAGAAAGCAATTAATAGTGCTTTTGAATTGGGAGGTAAAGAAGCTAAGTACACCTTAATCCATGTTGTAGAAACTGTAGGAGCTATGTTTTATGGAGGAAAAATAGAAGATTATGAAACAACAATAGATGAAAAATTATTGTTAGAATATCAAGAAATGTTAATGCAAAAAGGATTTAAAGTTGACATTCAATTGGGATTTGGTAAACCAAACAAAGCAATTCCAAAAATTGTGAATGAAGGAGGCTTTGATATTCTAGTAATGGGAACTCATGGACATACGGGAGTAAAAGACATCCTCTTTGGCACTACGGTTGATAAATTGCGCCATAAAATTTCGATACCTTTATTTATTGTAAAGAATTAGCAATGAAAAAGGGTATTATATTATCTATTTTGTTTTTTAGTGTTTTCGTTTTTGCTCAAAAAACCATGAAAATTACTCGAAATAAACACATTCCTAAAAATGGAGTTTATTTGAAATTAAAGAATGTTTTTGGTGATTCGCGATGTCCTGAGGATGTAACTTGTATTTGGGCAGGAGAAGTTTCGGCTACGATTGAAGTTTATAAAGACCAGAAATTAGTTGAAGAAAAAGACATCACTTTTAATGGGGCTACTAAAGTGGAAAACACAAAATGGTTTGAAAAATATGTTCCTAAGAAGATAAAAGGAATTGGAGTTGTGCCTAATCCAAAGCAAGGACGAATTTTAAAACCAAAGGAGCAGTATATCAATATTGTTTTTGTAGATTAGTTACAACCACAATCATCATCACCGCAATTTTTTTTCGGTTTCTTTTTGCCAAAAAACTTATTGTATAAATAAGCTAAGGCTATTCCTAAAGCGAAGTAAACAAGTATTTGTTGCATAATTCTTAATTTTAAAAATAAACTCCACCACCAAGAGCTATAAAATTATAAGTTGGTATTGCAATTTTTAAATGTTCAAATCCAAGGGAGAAAAAATAATTTTTCTTGTGGAATTTACTTTGTAGTTCAAATGCATTTACTGGCAAAGTGTTAATTCTACTCCATATTGCTGAACCTAAAAAGCTAATATGATTTCCCATGAAATATTCAGCATTTAAACCATAGGACAATCCACCTTTTCTCACTTCATTTCCAACATAAGTAGCTCCTAAATTCCAACCAAAATTAAATTTTTCAAAACGAATTCTATCATAATTTAAGTTAAATTGAAATAAAGAAAGGCGATTATTAGTTTTGTCAATTTCATTAAATTCAAATAATTGATGAAAATCCGTTTGTAAATAACAATATTGAAAAGGGCGAATTTTTCCCTTGAGGTGAGTTCCGTATAAATGGTTACTGTTATAAACAAAACTGTTTTCTAAATCAAATCTGCTTTTGTTTTTAGAAATGGAAATACTATCGGCATTTTCAAAGTTTCCAGATGTACCATTATAAAAAGGGTAAGGGGTTAAATTACTGTATAAATGGTCTTCATTTTTATAATCTCCGATGGCTCCATATTTGAAGATTGCAAAAGTAATATTAAAGAAAATATGGACAAAAACATTGGAATCATTGTTGTAATTTGAAGCACCAGATGAGGATGTTCTTGTAGAAATGTTATTTTGTTTATTATTTGATGAGAACGAATTGAGTTGACTCTTAGATTTATCTAATTTGTTTTGACTATAAGATGAAATACTAAAGAAAGCAAATAACAATAAAAATAATTTTCTCATAATTCTTTATACGGGAACTGCTATTTTAAAAATTGAAAAGCCATGAGCGCAACCAAATAAGCAAATCCACTCATAAAAACCAGTTGAATTAGTGGCCATTTCCATGAATTTGTTTCTTTTTTTACAATAGCTAATGTACTAGCGCATTGCATTGCAAAAGCATAGAACAGTAATAATGAAATTCCAGTCGCAAAGTTAAAAACTGGTTTTCCATCTTCACGAACTTCATTTTTCATTTGTTCTTTTATAGTAGCTTCCTCATTACTATGATTTCCAACACTATAAATCGTAGCCAATGTTCCAACGAAAACTTCACGAGCAGCGAATGAACTTACAACTGCAATCCCAATTTTCCAATCATAACCCAAAGGCTTAATAACGGGTTCAATGGATTTACCTATGATTCCAATATAGGAATGTTCCAATTTGTATTCGCTTACTTGATTGTCAATATTTGCTTGATTTAATTCATTGCCAGCTTTTTCAGTAACTATTTGTCTTGCATTTTTAAAATCTTTTCCAGGACCATGAGAACCTAAAAACCAAAGAATAATTGAAATCGCTAAAATGATTTTTCCGGCGCCAAAAACAAATGATTTAGTTTTTTCTAAAACATTAATAGAAACATTTTTAAACATTGGAATTTTATAGCTTGGCATTTCCACCACAAAATAGGATTTCGATTTAATTTTAAGGATTTTATTTAATATATAAGCTGATAAAATTGCCATTCCAAATCCTAGAAGATATAAAATCATTAAGGTTAGCCCTTGTAAACTCATAAACCCATATAATTTTTCATTTGGGATTATCAGCGCGATAATAATTGCATAAACCGGTAATCTTGCAGAACAAGTAATGAAAGGAGTGACTAAAATGGTAATTAAACGTTCTTTCCAATTTTCTATGTTTCTTGCGCCCATGATGGCTGGAATAGCACAAGCTGTTCCTGAAATTAAAGGCACGACGCTTTTACCAGAAAGTCCGAATCGTCGCATAATCTTGTCCATTAAAAACACCACACGGCTCATATAACCACTTTCTTCTAAAACAGAAATGAATAGGAAAAGAAATACAATTTGAGGGATAAATATCAAGATTCCGCCAATTCCTGGTATGATACCTTCGCTAATTAAATTGGTGAATTCACCTGATGGGAGATATGTTTTTGCATAAGAAGACAAATTAGCAAATGAACTATCAATAAAATCCATTGGAATTTTTGACCATTCAAAAATGGATTGAAATATACCAAACAAAATAGCAAAGAAAATTAAGTAACCCAATACTTTATGAGTCAAGATTCTATCTAGTTTTGCACGGATATCAGTTGCTTTAGAAGAATCAATTTTTTGTCCAATTTTTAATGTGTCATTAATAAATTGATATCTTTTTATGGTCTCTTTTTGTTGTAATCGTCGTAAATCTGCATGGGATTTGGTAAACGAACTTTGTAATTCTTTTCGTTCCAAGTTCAAAAAATTCACATCTTGCGTTATCACTAGCCATAATTTGTATAATAACTGATTAGGAAATGCTCTGCGTAATTTATCAAAATATTCCACATCAATTACAGAAGCATTTAAACAAGGTTCTGTGGAAAGATGTTTGTAGTTTAGAATTAAATCTTTTAATTTTTCAATTCCTATATTTTTTCGAGAGCTTACTAAAGCGATTGATGTTTTTAATTCTTTTTCTAAAAGTGGAATATTAAGTTCAATCCCTTTTAATTGCATTCGGTCACTCATATTGATTACCAAGAGGGTTGGTAATTCCAAATCTTTAATCTGAGTAAAAAGAAGTAAGTTTCGTTTCAAATTTTCAACTTCAGTAACTACGACTACAACATCTGGGAAATTCTCATCTTTTTTATTCAAAAGCAATTCTATCACAACATTTTCATCAATAGAGCTTGCATTTAAACTGTAGGTTCCAGGCAAATCAATGATAGTTGCTTTAACCTCTTCAGAAAGTTTACACACTCCAATTTTTTTTTCAACCGTAATTCCTGGATAGTTTCCCACTTGTTGGTGCAAGCCGGTGAGGTGATTAAAAACAGAAGTTTTCCCCGTGTTTGGATTGCCAATTAAGGCTACTTTGATGAGTTCTTGTGCCATTAATTATTAATTTCAATAAGCACATTTATTTCTTTTGCCATTTCCAATCTTATGGCTACGTGCGAATCATTAATATTGAAATATAGTGGACAACCCAAAGGAGCAATTTGAATTAACTCAATTGAATTGCCTGGCAAACACCCCATTTCGAGTAATTTTAAAGGAATTTCATCGATATTAAAATCGGTAATTGTTCCTTTTTGTCCAATTTTAAAATCAGCAATTGTAATTTGCACGGCTTTATTTAGATTGAATTAAAATACAAAAGTAACAATTTGCAACGTAAAAAAGATGATAATTATCAAGTTTAAGTTTTATTTTGAACTTGTTTAAAGGATTTAGCAAATAAATTTTATTGTAGTGCTATTCTATTTCATTGCAAAGAAAATTAATATCTTCTAAAAGTTGTTTAACATTCTTTATACCAGGTTTTGTTGGACCATCAAGATTGGTTCCATCATAAAAGCCACGAACCCGTCTTTTGGAATCCACTAAAACAAAATTTTCTGTATGTACCATATCATACATTTCAGAAGGTTTTCCAGTTTTTACTGCTAAATAAGACTTTCTGGCGATGTAATAAATGTCTTTTTTGTTTCCAGTAACCAAGTTCCATTTGCTGTCAATCACCCCTTTTTCAAGCGCATATTTTTTCAAAATGGGAACGCTGTCAATGTCTGGTGTAACACTATGCGAAAGCAACATCACTTTATGATTATTCTTAATTTGATTTTGCAACCAAACCATATTGTTGGTCATTTTTGGGCAAATTGATTGACACGTGGTGAAGAAAAAATCAGCTACATAGATTTTGCCTGCATAGTCTTTTTGAGTAATTGTTCTTCCGTTTTGATTGGTAAAAGCAAAATCGGCTATGGTGTGGTCAAGCGCAACATATTGTACTGTAGAATCAACTAATTCTGGATTAACATCACTAGGATTATACACTTGTAAAGATTTTTTGGGGTTCAAAACCGTGTAGAAAGCACTGATTGTTATGATTGAAAAAATCACAAAAAAACCGATGAGTATTCTATATCTCTTTAGTATCGACAACATTTTTTTTGCAAATTTACAAAAACAACTTTTGTATTTAATGAATCTCAATAGATAAACTAAACGGATTATGGTTGTTTTATCATTTTGTAAACTAAAAATTAATAGATTTGTGCCAACAATCAAATAATATAATATGAAACTTCAAACTACAATTAAGTTTGGCTTCTTGGCAGCAAGTCTTTTTGCTTTACACCAAGGTAATGCTCAACAAAAACCAGGTTTACGTTTAGATTTAATGGATAAAACAATTAGACCTCAAGATGATTTCTTCAAATTTGTCAATGGTACTTGGTTAAAAAACACTGAAATTCCAGCTGATAAAACTCGTTGGGGAAGTTTTGATGAATTGCGTCAAAACACAGATAAAGATGCCTTGGCAATATTGAACGCTGCTTCAAAAGATCCAAAGTATAAATCGACTACAGACCAAGGGAAAGCGATCAACATGTACAAATCGGCTATGGATACTGTAGCTAGAAACAAACAGGGAATTTTACCATTAAAACCTTATTTGGCAAAAATTGATGCGGTTAAAAACATTCAAGATTTGCAAAAATTAATGATGGAAGAAGAAGCTCACGGTGGTGGTATTGGATTCTTTGGTTTTGGAATTGGTGCTGACGAAAAAAATAGTACCAGAAATGTGGTGAGCCTAGGAGTGGGTTCGTTAGGATTACCCGATAGAGATTATTATGTTTCTGAAGATAAAGATTCAAAAGAGAAAAGAGATAAATATGTGCTTCACGTAGCAAAAATGCTTCAATTTTTGGGTGAAACTCCAGAAAAAGCAAAAGCAGACGCGGATAAAATTTTGGCATTAGAAATTCAAATGTCTAAACCTAGATTGGACCGAGTAGAAAGACGTGATAGTAAAAAACAATACAATCCAACTTCAATTGCTGATTTGAAAAAAATGGTGCCAGTAATTGATTGGAATAATTATGTTAAAACAATTGGTGTTCCAAAAATTGATACTGTTATCGTTTCTCAACCAAGATATATGGTTGCTTTGCAAACTATTTTTACTGAAAATAAAGTTGAAGATTGGAAAGCTTATATGCGTTGGATGTTGTTAAGAGGTGCTTCAAGTCAATTATCAACCGCTATTGAAACTGCTAATTTTGATTTTTATGGTAAAACATTAACAGGAGCATTAAAGCAAAGACCTCGTCATGAAAAAGCACTTCAAGTAGTTAATGGTACCGTAGGTGAAGCTTTGGGGAAATTATATGTTGAAAAAATGTTTCCTGCTGAAGCAAAAACTAAAGCCTATGACATGATTCAAAATATTATTCGTGCTTATAAAGCCAGAATTAATAATTTGACTTGGATGTCTCCAGAAACTAAATTAAAAGCTATTGAAAAGTTGAACAAATTAACTATCAAAATTGGATATCCAGACAAATGGAAAGATTATTCAGCATTAACAGTTAAAAGTCCAGCTGAAGGGGGAAGTTATTTTGATAATTTAAGAAATGTTTCTAGTTGGGAATGGAAGAAAGATTTAGAAAAACTAAACAAACCAGTAGATAAAACAGAATGGGGAATGTCACCTCAAACCGTAAATGCGTATTACAATCCATCGTACAATGAAATTGTATTTCCAGCTGCTATTTTACAACAACCATTTTATGATTACAAAGCGGATGAAGCTGTAAATTATGGAGGTATTGGGGCTGTTATAGGTCACGAAATATCTCATGGTTTTGATGATCAAGGGGCTAGTTATAATGCAGAAGGAAACCTAATTGATTGGTGGACAGCTGATGATTTATCTAAATTCACGGCTCTTGGTGGCGCATTAGCTGCTCAATATTCAGCTTTAGAACCACTACCTGGAATTCATGTTGATGGTAAATTTACATTGGGTGAAAACATTGGGGATTTAGGTGGAATCAACGCCGCTTATGATGGTTTACAATTGTATTTGAAAGAAAAAGGGAATCCAGGATTAATCGACGGATATACACCAGAACAACGTTTGTTCATTTCTTGGGCAACCGTTTGGAGAGGGAAAATTCGTGATGAAGCTTTGAAAAATCAAGTCAAAACGGATCCACATTCACCAGCAAACTACCGTGCTTATGTACCGTTATTA
The DNA here is from genome assembly GCA_903879645.1 of uncultured Bacteroidota bacterium. Taxonomy (GTDB): domain Bacteria; phylum Bacteroidota; class Bacteroidia; order Flavobacteriales; family Flavobacteriaceae; genus Flavobacterium. Next base: position 7,815 of record CAIRMK010000083.1, on the reverse strand, counting down.
AATTTAGATACTTTCGCACAAGCTTTCAACATTAAAGAAGGTGATGGAATGTATGTAGCTCCAGATAAAAGAGTTAAAATCTGGTAAGAAAGAACACTAATAAAGTTTATTTTAACCTCAAGAGAAATCTTGAGGTTTTTTTATGTTTTTAACCAATCCAATAACACTCACAATTACCCAAGCCGCTTCCAACAGTATAAACGGCATAAAATGAATAAGAACAGCAGCTAAACAAGCAATCCCAGCGCCAAGAATGTTGATGGTGAAATACAGCGTTCCATCTCTTTTAATTAAAGAAAACATATTTAAAAAATAGGCTAGGAGTATCAATCCAACACCAATTGTTCCGATCAAATCGTTTAGGGTCATTATAGTTCTTTTTTAAAGTTATAGCCTAAAACGGCTTCGATTTTAGTACTTACAATCCATTTTCCAATGGAGGGTTTACTCTCGTTAAATTCATGTAAAGGTAAATTTAAGGCAATTGCTTTGTTAGTATAATAGTCTTTTCTAGAGGGATGAACGGGCGCTACTGCATTGAATGTTTCGTTCCATTCCAATTTGTCATTCTGAGCTTGTCGAAGAATCTCTTCAATAATGCCAATACAATCTTCTTGATGGATCATATTGATGGGAGCATCGGGGTTCTCGATATTTTTTCTGCCAGCTAGAAATTTTATAGGATGCCTATCGTCTCCAATCAATCCACCAAAACGAACGACAGTTGTTTTAAAATGGGTATTACTTTGTAAAAGCCTTTCAGAAGCTAACAACTGCTTGCCGCTTTCTGAATCAGGACGAGGCTCCAATGCTTCTGTAATAGTGGAATTGTCATCGGAGTAGACCGAAGTTGAACTTACAAAAATCACTTTTTCTACCGATGATTTTGCTATAAAAGGCACTAACGTTTGAATCTTTTCTACAAAATTTTCTTTTGAATCGCCACGTAATTTAGGTGGAATATCTATAATTAGAATTTCAGAATTTGCTAGAAACGAGTCTATTTTACCTTTAATTTCATCTTCTCCCAAACTGATTTGAAAAGGAGTTATTCCAGCATTTTTTAAAACTGAAATTTTATCCACTGAAGTTGTGGAACCATTAACGGAATATCCTTTTTCTATTAATGACTTGGCCAAGGGTAATCCTAACCAACCGCAACCCAAAATGCTAATTTGACGCATTATCGTAAACTGTCTTTAGCAACGGTTACACTATCTCGACGTATAGCAGTTTTTCTTACTTTAATAGGGTTCTCATCCGCTACTTTTGAGCTTGCTATCATATTTTCTTTAATTACCATAGCATCTGTTAAGACAAAAGGCGTTGGAATCATCCAATTACGTCTTTTCGTCATGCGGAACATTGGATTGGTCATTAAATCGAATGAACTTTCTACTAAATTCATATCCAGTTTCTGATTCGTTGGAATTGTAAATTCTAATGATAATGGTATATTGTCAATCACATAATAACTCAGCAATTTTTCGCTTTTTTGGCTGATGATGTTGCTTTTCAAATTGATTGCTTTTACTCCGTTGGCTTTGAGATTCGTGATGGTTAGTTTTTCATTTGCAAAAATATCATAGCGATTAACGTTTCGATTAGGAGTGATAACAATTTTTAAATAGTGTTGGTTACCCACAGTAGAATCTCTGACAAATTCGATAGTGGGTTTGGCAATTTTTTTCAATGGAGCCTCTGCCATAAAGGTGAATTCCGAACCGTATTTACTGTATAATTTATTGGTGTTTAACGGTTTTCCATCTTTTGGATGTTCCCCTAAATAGCCTTTGGTCCATTCGTCTAAATTGGTGTCATAGGTCGCCCAATAGGCTTTATTGGTATCCCCATTCAGCAGATAAACTAGACTGTTTGGTTTGGCTTTCCCATATACATATCCTGACGATTGATGTGCTTTTACAAAAAACCCAATAGCCACCAAAAAGAACACACTTGCCCAGAGTCTTTTTTGTGTAAATGAACCAAAAATGGGTAATAGTAAGGTAAACACTAGCACGGTTAAAATGGAACTTCCAAATAGAATTTTTAGTCCTAAACCGATAGGAAACATCTGAATAAATGGAGCGATAATGACTAAAGTAGGAAGTGCCAACACAATATTTAAAAGTCTATTTGATTTTTGTGTAAACACATAATACACCAACATTAGTGTGCTAGAGAGTACCGGAATGATTAAAAATCCAGCGCCTTGAAGCTTGATAAAAATGCCAATATTAATCAGCAACCAAACAATCAACGGGGCAATCATTTGACTCATTTCAGAATTTCGCTTTGATTCCTTTTGGTAGAAAAGAAAGCAAATTGCCATCGTTAAACTCACAAATCCATAAATATAATCGTGACCGTTATAGGTAAACCCTTGAAGGATGTCGTTGTATTGTGGATAGAATCCGAGCAGTAATTTCCAGAACACATACGTCACTACGCCAGAAACAAACAAGGAACCCAATAGTGGCACAAAACCTCTAATGATTTCGTCCATTCGCAACAATTGTTTTCCCAATCCGATAAAAGAAAAGGCAAATACTAATGCGAAGGCAATACTAAGCATCGGTAAAATCCAAGAAAAAGGATATTTTAAAAAGGAGAATGGCATACTAAAATATACTTTTTCTTCAGTTGAATTTAAGTTGGTTAAATCAGTATTTGAAAAATGTTTTAGTAACGGAAACAAATAAGTTCCCTGATGTGCCAGGGTATTTGGATCCAAATGATTGTAGGTGTCTTGCATGGTGTGATAGTTGAAATGACTATCAATAAAAGCAAAATTAAACCCTTGAATTTTTCCATTTTCTCTAAAAACAGTCAAATCAGTATCGTTTGGCAACATTTTATAAATGCTATACATTAATGAATTGGACACGGGATATTTTACTTTTCCATCAGCAAAAGCATCCACCATTTTAGCGTTTCCTTGAGTGGTTTCCATCAACATATAGCTAGGTCCTGAAGAACCCCGAGCTTCTAAGTTTAAAGCCAATCCAATATCTTTTGCCCAGTGGTGTTGTGTTACAAAAAGCGCAGCACCATTCAATCCTAATTCTTCTGCATCGGAAAACAAGATGACAATATCGTTTTTGTGTTTGGTTTTGGAATGTAAAAAAGCCCGAACACTTTCTAAGATAGTGGCTACACCACTCGCATCATCACTCGCGCCAAAAGAAAATGAATGCGGAGCCGAATCATAATGGGACAACAACAACAAGGCTTTGGTATTTGCCGACCCTTTGATTCGTGCCAAGATATTTTTAGCGTTTACTAAAGTCCCTTTTTCGGTCATGGTAAAACCTTCTTGGATGGAAGTTTCTAATCCTAAACCTTTTAATTCTTTTACTAAATAATCGGCTACTACTTGGTGATTTTGAGACCCTACAAAATGGGGTTTAGCGGATATTTCTTTTACGATTGTCAAAGCGCGTTTAGTCGAAAATTCCGAAAGAGGTGCTTCAGTAGTGTCGTAATGTTGTGGCATCATGACGTAGAAAATACCAAACAAAAGTGCCAATAGCACTAGCATAGTATTTAAGGAAGTATAGTTTTTTCTCATTTTAAAACTCTTTTTTCACCAACATATAAAAATCATTTTCTAATAAACGGTAGCCTTGGTCGTACACAAAATGATAAGTATTTCCAGTATTGGTAGTTAAGACATTAGTGAAATATTCAAAATCAAATCCTTTACTCAATAGTTTTGTTCGAGTAGTTTTTGATTTTCCATCCATGTTGAGTTCCAGCAAAACGCGGTAATTTTTGCGCAATTTATTGTTTACGTTGCGCATATAATTAGTGCTGTCTTTGTTTATTTTATTGTTGTAGGCATTGCGACAACCATCGCTACAGAATTTTTTGTCCTCACGACCTACAATTTTTTCGTTGCATTCTAAACAGGTTTTTGACATCTTCAAATCTTTTAAAATCAACCAAATATAATAAAAATATTTCCATTTACAAACGGTTACAAATAGTTATAATTAGTTACAACCGAAAGTAAGTAATTAACTACCGAATAAATTTTGGTGGTCGTCACAACTTTGCCTCGTCGGAAATGAGAAACGAAAAACTCACCATCGGCATCTTATAACAAAAAATTACAAAAACAATTTAATTTTTACACGCCATGAAAGCATTAAAAAACACCGTTCAATTAATTGGACACGTAGGACAAGAGCCAGAAATCAAAAACCTTGAAGGAGGTAGAAAACTGGCAAACATCACCATCGCTACCAACGAGGTATATTACAAAGAAAACGGAGACAAAGTAGAAAACACCGAATGGCACCGTGTGGTGGCTTGGGGAAAAACTGCCGAAATCATCGAGAAGTATGTAATAAAAGGGAAAGAAATTGCCATTGAAGGAAAATTAACGCACAGAAGTTATGAAGACAAAAATGGGGATAAACGTTTTATTACCGAAGTGGTAGCGAATGATGTTTTGTTATTAGGAAAATAAATCTTGGAGCCATGCAAGTACAGATTTTCATCATCAGATTAGCACCCGAACATTTAGCGAATGATCAAAAGCAGTTAAATGACTTTTTAGATTCGGTTACCTTCAAAAAATCAGCGACACAATTTATGGAAACACAAAATCAATGGTCGGTTTTAATTCATTATGAACAGACTACCACAAAACGAGTGGCGCAAATGAAAGAAATTATTGATTTGTCGGAACACCAACAAAAGGTGTATGAAAATTTAAGACTGTGGCGCAACGACAAAGCCGATAAAGAAGGCATTAAAAGTTTTATGATTTGTCACAATTCAGAGTTGATGGAAGTTGCGGCGAGATGCCCAAACACCACCGCAGAACTGAAACAAATCAAAGGATTTGGAAATTTTAAAGCCGAGAAATATGGAGATGATATTCTCTCCGTATTGAATGCTTCGTAAACACTAAAACAATGTTTAACTTAATATTTATAAACCATGGGAAATTTAACAGAAAACAGAATCAACGCCATTTTGACCGATGCTAACATTAGTGAAATTAAACACAATGTGGAAGGTATCTTAGCACAACTTCCAGACGGCAGTTTGACCGATGACGAGCGAAGCAGTTTTAAATCAATTGATGTGAACAACAAGATATTTGTTGAAGACACACTTAATGAAATCGGAATTAGTGGTGCCGGAATTATTCCTGCCTTTTTAAATCCAGAGTACATTAAAAATGACTTTACACTTTTTGAACAATTGGATGCTGTTGAGTCATCCATCACTAATGTTTTGCGTCGTGTTTCCGACCTTAAACGCATTGCTGGAAGCGAAGCGTATGACTATTCACTAACAGTGTATCGCATTTATGAATCGGCAAACTTAGCAGGTATTCCTGGTGCTAAAGAATCGTATGAAAAACTAAAAGCACGATTTGATGCTCAAGGTTCAGGAACTGGAAGACCAGCAGTTGGATAATTCTTTTTCTATTGTATAAAAAGCGATTAAAGATTTCTTTAGTCGCTTTTTTATAAAAACTAGTTTAATTTATCTAAATAGATGCCATCAATTAATGTTATTATGACACAATAATATAGCATTATGCCATAGAAGTATGGGATAATGCTATAAAAATTTAGCATAATACAAGTAATCAGTATCATTATTACATAGAAGTATGTGATAATGCTATGAAAATATAGCTTTATACTATAAAAGCATAGTATTATGCAGGTAATCAGTATCATTATGATATAGAATTATGGGATAATGCTATAAAAATTTAGCATAAATACACATAAATTTAAAGAAATGAATAATATTAAAAAAGATAAAACAGAAGTGCACATAGGAGCTATAGTAAAAACGTATATTGATACTCATGGCATTTTTAAAAGTTTAGTAGCGAGGAAATTAAATAAAAGAGATAGTGAAATTTTGCGCTATCAAAAAAGCGCTTCGTTGAAAACAGAAATTCTATTGGCATTATGCCATGCGATGAAGCACAATTTCTTTGCCGATGTTGCTGCGCTTTTACCTGGCGATTACTCTACCGATGTTCCAAAAGACACCACCGCCGAAGAGCAAATTACTCAACTTAAAGACCAAATAAAAACACTGGAAGCCGAACGAAATGTTTTAAAACAGGTGTTGATTGGGAAAGGAGAGTAGTATAATTATTTGAGGATGAGAACTGCTTCAAAAAAGGGTAGAAAAGGAAAGTTTTTAACACGAAAACGTTTTCGATACGTGTATAATTAGTAATAGCGGATTTTATTAGTATCTTTATTAAGTAATTAACAAAAAAGAAACCCTTTAAAATGAATAACCTCAAGCAAATACTTTTAGTAATAGTGTTTGGCTGCTTTTTTCAAAGCGGGTTTTCACAGGTAGGAATTAACACAACAACCCCAATGAGTACTTTGGATATTTGTGGAAATTTAACCATAAAAGAAATTGGAATTGCCAATGCCAATGTTACTGGTTCGGCGGCTTTTAATGGTGGGCCATCAGGAACCGCAACACATATAGATGATGGTGTTTATATTTCACTTACTCCAACATCAGGAAATCAAGAATTTATTTTGCCTAATGCTGTTAACGTACCTGGAAGAATTTATGTTTTGAGAAATATTTCAAATTCTGTTGATGCTAAAATATATACTTTTGGAGGTTCTTTGTATCCAAAAGATTCAAGTACGGCGACAGGAACTCCACTAACAATGCCATTTAATGCTTCTTTAAAAACAGTAATTGTTATTAGTGATGGAGTTAATTGGACTTACATTTATTAATTAAGCCTCCATCAATTCCTGAAACAAATTCACTAACTCACCTACATGGTATCCATCCATTAATCCGTGATGAACATGAACGGACATTGACATGGTTTTTTTGCCATTTTCATCCATCATTTTTCCAAAAGATATTTTCGGACAGCTGTCAGGAAAACTAAAACTTCGAGCATGCGAATAGGAAGTAAAGTTAATCCAAGGGAGGACAGAAAAGTGAATTAAGTTGCTGTCAAATTCTCTTGTAAAAAGTCCTGTGGTGGTTTTAATTCTGGCAATTTCTTTTTTAGTAATTGCGGCAAATTCATTCAAGTCTTCGGCATATTCTATCAATGAAAATCCAAAAGTTTTGTCTTCTCGGAGTATTGTTGCCGAAGCATCTATTTTGTCAAAAATATAGATTTCATTTTCAATTATTCTATAACGAAAAGCTTCAATTGCATTTACTGCAATCAAAGTTTTGTGCAAATAATAAGTAAAAAAAGAAATGCCTAACGCTTTTGAATTCGCATATGCTTTGGTGCAATCGATAGTTGTAGTTATGCCAAAAAAAGGCTCTTCCATTTGTTTGAAAAACAGGAAGTGTTCTTTTCTATTCCAAGTGTCGAGGTTTAGTTTTTGCTTCATAGAAAATAATGTTACCACAAATTCGCAAATTTCCTTTTTAGTTAATAAAGTAATTCGCAAATTTTCGGTTACTATATTGTTGAATTACTTTAATAAAATAGGTAAAACGTCAGTGATTTTTTCTAGCGTTTTAAAATTAGGATGTTCTACTTTATGGTTCACTTTTTCGTGTTCCCATGTGGTGTGAAACGGAATATGCACTGCATGACCACCAATTGCCAAAACAGGTAATACATCTGATTTTAGCGAATTTCCAATCATAAAAAATTCATCTGCGTTGATTTCCAAACGCTTTAATAATTTTTCATAGTTCAATTCTTGCTTGTCAGCCATCACTTCGATATGATGAAAATAAGGGCCTAACCCTGAATCGTGTAGTTTGCGTTGTTGGTCTTTCAAATCACCTTTGGTGGCTACAATTAATTTGTATTTGCCATGT